>WJKG01000017.1 GCA_014729205.1 candidate division GN15 bacterium
AGCCCGAGCATCTGCACGCTCTTGCATTCACCGGGTTGCAGCCTCCATCTGATCATTGACAAACGCTGTAAAAGGTGTAGATTTGGATTTTTGCCGTCCGAAGGACCGGAAAGGAGCGACTGTCAATGCTGGAACCGGCAATTCACGATAAGTGTGGCGTCTTTGGCATCTACGGCAATTCAAAGGCAGCTCGCCTCGCCTACCTGGGGCTCTACTCACTCCAACACCGAGGGCAGGAATCGGCGGGTATCGTCAGCAGCAACAAGGGTGTCATACACCTGCATAAGGGAATGGGCCAGGTCAGCGATGTCTTTTCCGAAGAGCAAAGCCTGGCCAAACTGACCGGCAAACTGGCGATCGGCCACAACAGATACAGCACCACCGGGGCGTCATCACTGATAAACATCCAGCCCTTCATTATTACCAATCGCTCGCGTAATCTGGCGATAGTACACAACGGTAACTTGACCAATTCTTTCGAGTTGCGGCAGAAGCTCGACTCCCGCGGGTCAATTTTCCAGACCACCTCCGATACCGAGATAATCCTGCACCTGGCGGCGCTTTCGAAGAAACGAACGCGACTCGAGCGCATCTGTGAGGCCCTGCGAAAGGTCCGAGGTGCGTTCTCTTTGCTGTTTCTCACCGAAGATTCCATCATCGCCGCTCGGGATCCCCACGGCTTCCGTCCCCTGGCGCTGGGCAAGCTGGGACGCGCCTGGGTGGTAGCTTCCGAGACCTGCGCCTTTGACATTATCGGGGCACGCTACGTCCGCGATGTTGAACCGGGCGAGGTACTCGAAATCAACGGCAAAGGTCTGAACTCCATGCACCCACTGAAACCGACCCGCCACGCCTTCTGCATCTTCGAGTACATCTATTTCTCGCGTCCCGACTCAAAAGTGTACGGTGAGAATGTCGATAAGATCCGCCGTCGCCTCGGGCGACTCCTGGCGCGGGAGCATCCGGTCGATGCTGATATCGTCATCGGCATCCCCGACTCGGCGAACACGGCCACCCTGGGTTACGCGGAAGAATCCGGCCTGCGTTTCGAGATCGGACTGATCCGCAACCACTATGTGGGCCGCACTTTTATCGATCCCGAGCAGAATATTCGTGACCTTGACGTTAAGCTGAAATTCAACCCCGTCAAGGGGGTCCTCAAGGATCGGCGAGTGGTGGTTGTCGATGACTCCATCGTCCGGGGTACAACATCAAAGAAGCTGGTGCAATTGATACGTGATGCGGGCGCCAAGGAAGTGCATTTCCGCGTTTCGGCCCCACCGATCACCTCCCCGTGCTTCTTCGGCATTGACATGCCCACCCATTCAGAGTTGATTGCCAACCGGATGTCAGTTCAAGAGATCCAGGACTACATCGGCGCCGATTCGCTGGCGTACCTGTCAATTGACGGCATGCTGTCCATGCCATCACTGCCGCGTACGACTTTTTGTTCCAGTTGCTTCTCCGGTAAGTACGTTATGAAGGTACCGAGGAGTAATGGCGATAAGCTCAAGCTCGGGCGAGGGTAGTACTCCCAGGCGCTGTCATTAGTCTGTCAAACTGGAAATCAAAACGGCCGGGCAACTGCCCGGCCTTAACCTTGGGATAAGCTATTTGGCGTCTGTCTTACAGGAAGGCAATTAGCGATGTCTGTGATAGCTTGAGCAGTTCACCGGGGAAGAAACCCAGGCCCAGGGTGCCAATGGCAGTAACGAACAGCACGACAATGATCGCTGTTGAGAACGGCACCGGCGTCCAGGCACCTTCGGGCGAATCGAAGTATGACACCTTCACAACACGCAGATAGTAGTATACCGAGAGGAAAGAGTTCATCACGCCGATAATGGCCAGCCAGATGAAGCCGTTGTTCACTGCCGAGGCAAACAGGTAGAATTTGCCGAAGAAGCCTACGGTCGGTGGGAATCCGGACAGGGCGAACATGAACAGTGCCAGTACCGCTGAGAGGTACGGGTTAGCCTTGGCCAAACCGGCCAGTTCAGAGAAATTCGATTTGCTTCCGGCCCGTGTCTCCAGCATGGTTAGAACGGCGAAAGCCCCGGTATTGAACATCATGTAAGCAACAAGATAGAAGATCGCGGCAGAAACGGCACCCTGTGTACCAACTGCCAGTGCAACCAGCACATAGCCAGCGTGTGCAATCGAGGAATAAGCGAGCATACGCTTGATGTTATCCTGTCGGAGAGCCAGCACGTTGCCTACCGTCATCGTCAGCACGGCCAGAATCCAGAACAGGTTGGTCAGCACCTCCAAATCGCCAAATCCAAATGTGAAGATGCGAAACAGCACCGCGAACCCGGCCGCCTTTGGCCCTACCGAGAAGAACGCGGTCACGGGTGTTGGCGCACCTTGATACACATCGGGAACCCAGGCATGGAACGGCACTGCCGCCACCTTGAAGGCAAACCCGATCAGCACCAGCGCCCCACCCAGAGAGAGGAAGAGATCAAAATTGCTGACAATGAAATTGAAGTCGGTCACCAGTCGGCGCAGATCGGTGGTCCCGGAGGCACCAAACACGAACGCAATACCCATCAAAAGGAAACCACTTGCAAAGGCTCCCATGAGGAAGTACTTAATACCTGCCTCGTTGGACTCCAGTGACCTTCGGACGTAGCCGGCCATGACATAGAGTGGTACGGACATGATCTCCAGCCCAAGGAACATCACCACCAGATCGGAGGTGTTGGCCATGACCATCATCCCCAGTGTGGAGATCAGCAGCAGCGCATAGAATTCGGGACGGTTAAGACCCCGCTGCGAAAAATACCGCACGGCCAGCAGCAGTGCGAGCAAAGACGCAACACAGAAGATTATCTTGAACATGGCCCCATAGTTGTCACACGTAACCATGCCGAAGAATCCGGAGGCCTGGTGTCCCCACTGGTTCGCCGAGAGCACCAGTGCCACCACCAGGCCCGCGAAACCAACCGCTGAGGCTCCTCGCTGCATCGACCGAGCAAACGAGAACAGCAGGATAACACACGCGGTTATCAACAGCGTTAGCTCGGGAGCGATCAGGTTAAGATCAATCGATGCTACAGCTTCATCTATCATTCTGTCCTGTCCGTCTTCCTATCAGTTTCTATCAGGCGACGACCGCCGCCTCGTTTAGAACCCTCATCCACCACCGAAGCCGAGCTTCACCTCGCCGCCGTCAACAATCACCGGGACAATCCGCTGACCGTTCGACAGTTCGAGTACCTTCTCCTTGGCACCATCGACCTGGTGGACATTGATTTCTTCAAAATCGATACCGTTATCGGTATAGTGCTTTACGGCTGCAGCGCAATACGGGCAACCATCCTTCACGTAAATTGTCACATCACTCATGAGTTGCTTCCTCCTGCTCAGGTGCGAACGTTACAGTTGCATCGGTGACCGTCCCCTTCTCGTCCTTGACGCGGGTCAACTCATACGTAACCGGGTCCAACTGGACCGATTTCGCCCGGCTGACCTGCTCGAGCACATTCTTGACGGCCGGTTCGATACGGTCAAACAACGGCTTGGGATACACCCCGATCCAGAAGATGAGAAACACCAGCGGGATCATGATGATACGCTCGCGAGCGCTCATGTCCGTGAGCTTCTCATTTTCGGGATTGGTCACCTTGCCGTACATGACTCGCTGGTACATCCATAACATGTAACAAGCCGAAAAGATCACGCCGGTGACGGCAAACACACCATACCAGGTGTTAAGCTGGAAAGCACCCAACAGTATCAAGAACTCACCGACAAAACCGTTCGTGAACGGCAATCCAATCGATGAGAGTGTTACAATCATGAAATAGGTCGCAAAAGCGGGCATAACTTTCGCTATCCCACCAAACTCGGAGATCAACCGGGTATGGCGGCGATCGTAGATCATCCCCACCAGCAAGAACAATGCGCCGGTGGATATGCCATGGTTGATCATCTGCATTACCGAGCCTTCGAGTCCCTGGAGATTGAGCGTAAACAACCCCAGCATCACAAAGCCCATGTGCGAGACCGATGAAAACGCCACCAGGCTCTTGACATCCTTCTGAACCATAGCCACCAGGGCCCCGTAGACGATGGCGATCACGCTCAGCACGCAGATATACGGGAGAAAGGCGACTGTCGCCTCCGGGAACATCGGCAGACAGATACGGATGAAACCATAGGTACCCATCTTCAGCAGCACGCCGGCCAGGATCACCGAACCGGCGGTGGGTGCCTCGACGTGTGCATCGGGCAACCACGTGTGCAACGGCCACAGCGGTACCTTGATCGCAAAGGCCAGTGCAAACGCAGCGAACAGATACGCCTGCTCACTGAACGACAACGGCATGCTCACCAGGGCCTGGATGTCGAACGAGTAGACACCCGCCATGGAGTGGTACTTGAAGACCAGATACAGCACTGCGACCAGCATCAGCAACGAACCGAACATCGTGAACAACACGAACTTGATCGCGGCGTATACGCGACGAGGTCCGCCCCAGACACCGATCAGGAAGTACATGGGGATCAGCATCACTTCCCAGAAGACATAGAACAGGAACAGGTCCAGCGAGACGAACACGCCAATCATCCCCGTTGTCAGCAACAGGATGCTGATATAGAATCCTTTCACACCGGTCTTGATGGAATTCCATGAGCTGAGAATCGCCAATACCGTCAGAATGGTTGTCAGTACGATCAACAGCAGCGAAATGCCATCGATGCCGAGGTGGTAGCTGATCCCGACACTATTTACCCACGGTACGTTGACCTCGAATTGCATGCCGCTCGCAAGCGGATCAAACAGGGCATAGACGAGGAACGAAATGAGCATCGTCACGAAGGCAATGATCAGGCTCAGCGACTTGATGGAGTCGTGTCGTTCTTTCGGAACGAGCAGCAGAAGTACCACACCCAGTACCGGGAAGAACGTCAAATATGTTAAAATATCACCAATCATCGTTTACCAATACAGGAAATACCCTACCATCGCCACAACGCCCAGCACAAATACCGTAGCGTACGAGCGTATGCGACCCGTTTGCACCCTGCGAGCCACCTGTGAAATGTCGGCATAGATAGCTGCAAAACCGTTGATGAGCCCGTCAATGAAGAGCACATCGACAATCTTCCACAAGAATACCGAACCGGTTACGATGGGACGCACCACCAGGGCACCGTAGATTTCGTCTACATAGTACTTGTTCACCAAGAGTGCCTGCAGGCCAGAGAACTTCTGCGCCAGCGAGGTTGACAACTCCGGACGCTTCTTATAGAGCATATAGGCGCCGAAGATAGAGAACAGCACCAGCACCACGGTCAGCCCCATCAGCAAGAACTCGGTAGCAGCGCTCGAACCGGCTGCGGCCAGAGCATGCGAGGCAGCCTCCTGGTGTGGACCGGCTATCACTGGAGCCAGCCAGTGCTCGAAGTGGTTCGTCACACCAAACACATGCGGAATGCCCACCCAGCCACCAATCACTGAGAGCACTGCCAGCACGACGAGCGGCAGCGTCATAGACCTCGGCGATTCGTGCAGGTGGTGTTTGACCTCGTCGCTCATGCGCTCCTTGCCATAGAAGGTCATGTAGATCAAGCGGAACATATAGAACGCCGTCAGACCGGCCGTAATAAACCCGATAATCCAGAGCAGGATATGTCCATGCGAGGAGGAGAACGACTTCCAGAGGATCTCATCCTTGGAGAAGAAGCCCGAGAACCCCGGAATACCGGCAATCGCCAGTGTTGCCAGAAGCATCGTGATGAACGTAATCGGCATGTACTTCTTCAGCCCGCCCATCTGGCGCATATCCTGAATATCTGACATACCGTGAATCACCGAACCGGCCGCAAGGAACAGCAGCGCCTTGAAGAAGGCGTGCGTCATCAGGTGGAAAATACCGGCGGTGAAAGCGGCCACACCGCAGGCCAGGAACATATAGCCAAGCTGGCTGACAGTAGAATACGCCAGCACGCGTTTTATGTCGTTCTGGGCGGTGCCGATGGTGGCTGCAAAGAGCGCCGTGGCGGCACCGATTATCGCCACCACTGCCAGAGCATCGGGGGCCATAGTGTAGAGCACACTTGACCGAGCCAGCATGTACACACCAGCGGTAACCATCGTGGCGGCATGGATGAGCGCGGAGACCGGAGTAGGTCCTTCCATAGCATCGGGCAACCACACATACAACGGTATCTGGGCTGACTTACCAGTAGCACCGACGAACAGCAGTATACACACCGTCGTCACCAGCGCGCCACCGGCTGCGAAGACAGCGGGCGCAGCAGCCATGACCTCGGTGAACTGGAGTGATCCAACCTGCCAGAAGATAATGAACATGCCCAGCAGGAATCCTGCGTCGCCGATGCGATTGACAATGAAGGCCTTCTTGCCGGCATCCGAGGCCGATTTCTTCTCAAACCAGAAGCCGATCAACAGATATGAGCATAGTCCCACGCCTTCCCAGCCAACGAACATGAACGGGAAGCTGTCCGCCAGTACCAGTACCAGCATGGAGAATGTAAACAGGTTCAGGTAGGTAAAGTAGCGTCCAAAACCAGGATCGTGGCTCATATAGCCGGTCGAGTAGATATGAATCAGGAAACCGACACCAGTGACCACCAGGATCATAACTGCTGAGAGTGGATCGAGCAGGAAGCCGATATTGACCTGCAGCGCGCCCGAAGGGATCCAGGTGAAGAGCACCTGTTCCAGGACCCGTTGTCCTTCGGGAAGTGCACGCAGATCGAAGAACAACATAACCGCGACAATGAATGACAACCCCACCGAGGCGCAGGCGATGAAGTTCACTGCAGCGCGCGGCAGTCGGCCCAGCAACAACCCGTTGATCAGGAACCCGATCAGGGGAAACAGCGGAACCAGATAGATGTATTCGGCCATGAGTCTCCTACCCTACCACTTCAGGATGCTAATGCGGTCGATGTTAATCGTCTCGCGGTTACGGAAAATCGTAATCACCATCGCCAGGCCGACGGCCACCTCGGCGGCAGCCACCGTCAGTACCAAGAACACGAAGGCGTGACCATCGACAACATGCAGTGCTCGGGAGAAGGCGATCAGGGCCAGGTTGGCCGAGTTCAGCATCAACTCCACACACATGAACAGGACAATGATATTGCGGGAGATCAACACCCCCACCGCGCCGATGGCAAACAGCACACCGGCCAGCACCAGAAACGCACTTACCGGCATTCTAACTCACTTTCTCCTCAGACGAGTGACCCCGCTCTTCGACAAGTTGTTTCTTCTGGGCGGCCTCGCGCTCGGTTTCACGCTTGGCAATCACAACTGCGCCCACAATGGCAACCAGCAACAAAACTCCGGTCAATTCAAACGGATACAGATAGGTCGTAAACAACAGCATACCGACATCCTGCACCGATCCGAACGTCTCGACCACCGGCCCCATCATGCCGGTGACCGTCTGGTCGGTACCGCCGGCCGAGCCACGAATCACGAAAACCAGTTCGACCAGCAGCAGCGCTCCAATGAGATACTTGCTGAAACGACTCATGGGACGAGATGGCTGTCCGAGGTCTTCCCCGCCACGCAGGTTAAGCAACATCACCACGAACAAGAACAGCACGAGGATGGCGCCGACATACACAATGATCAGCACCACGCCCAAAAACAGCGCCCCGAGCTGAATAAACAAGACCGCCTGGGCGGCAAACGACACCAGCAGATAGAGCACAGAGGCAACCGGGTTGCGCACCGTGATCATCATCGTGGCGCCGAATACGGCAACAATCGCCGAGATGAAGAATATGGCTACATCAAGCGTCATCTTGTCTTGTCCGGCACTCCGTAAACTTTGCGCACCCGACGATAGATCCGTTTGAACGGGTTATCTTTGCGGGGGTGCGGGACCAGCATGTCCGGCTTGGTCCAGATGAAACTGTCGCGGTTGTCGCTGGAGAACTCGTAGTCCTGCCCCAGGAAAATCGCTTCTTCGGGACACGCCTCCTCACAGAAGCCACAGAAGATGCAGCGGAGCAGGTTGATCTCGTAGACCCTGGCCTTGCGTTCACCCTTCTCCGTTTCCTCGGGCTCCATATAGATGGCATCCGCAGGGCAGGCGGCGGCACACAGACCGCAGCATACACACCGCTCGGTGCCGTCATCGTAGCGCTCCAGGTAGTGACGCCCGCGATACCGGGGCGCCATCGGCTTCTTCTGACGCGGGTAGTCGAGCGTGACCGGCTTCCTGAACAGGTGCTTGAGCGTCACAAAGAAACCCTGGGGCATCTTGATGAGCACGTTGCCCAGTGATTTCATGATGTCTTTCATCGCTACCCTACCTTAACCTTCTCAGTTATCGCTCGCAACTATCCAAACTCTATAGGACCACAAAGAACCCGGTGACGACTGTATTCACGACCGCCAGCGGGAGCAATATCTTCCATCCAAAATTCATCAACTGGTCATAGCGGAACCGCGGGAACGTGGCTCGCAACCAGATATAGACGAACATAAACATGAATACTTTGACGAAGAACCAGACAAACGACAAAATCGGGACCTGCTCTGTAAACGGTCCCTGCCAGCCCCCCAGGAAGAACACCGTACCCACCGCAGAAACGGCCAGCATGTTGGCGTATTCACCGATAAAGAACATCGAGAACCGCATCGAGGAGTATTCGGTGTGGTAACCCGCTACCAGTTCCGATTCCGCCTCCGGCAGATCAAAGGGAGCTCGGTTGGTTTCTGCAACGGCACAGGTCACATACAGAAGAAAGCCGACCGGTTGCGAGAAGATGAACCAGTCGAGAATCGTCTCTTGCTGAGCTATCAACTCACTCAACGAGAGCGTGTTGGCGATGAAGAGGACACCGACAATACTCAGGCCATAGCTGATTTCATAAGAGATCATCTGCGCCGAGGAACGAATACTGCCCAACAGCGAGTACTTGGAACCAGACGACCATCCGGCCAGCACGATACCATAGATGCCCATCGATGTAATGGCGAACACGAACAACACGCCGACATTCATGTCGGAGAGCACCATCTTGATTTCGCGACCAAAGATGGTCATGTCCATACCGAAGGGCACGACTGCGAATGTAAGCAGTGCCGGAATGAAACTGATCGCGGGCGCCATGGCGTAGGTCCAGCGCTCGACGTTGTCCGGAATGATATCCTCCTTGAACATCAGCTTGACAGCATCGGCCAGCGGCTGAAGCAACCCGTATGGCCCGGCGTAGCTGGGGCCGATGCGATGCTGCATCGCCGCCACTACCTTACGCTCGAGATAGGTTGAGTAGGCACACCCGGTCAATACCACCGCCAGGACGGCGATAATCTTGAGCAGCGTTATGATGACCATTTCCAGCATGCGTGATTACTCGTCCAGTTTCGTTATTTTGACGCTATCAACACGCTTCTTGCGCATCAGCAACGATGTCACACCGCTACCGGAGAAGTTGCGCGGCACCAGCACGACGTCGCCCTCCAACTGCTCCGAAATCTTCACCGGCACGATGACCTTGCCGATCTCGGACTCGACCCGCGCCGAGTTGCCACTGGACAACTCCAGCCGATCAGCCAGCTCAGGCGAAATCTCAATATATGCCTCGCCCACGAAGGCCGCAAGCGAAGCTGACTTCTCGGACAAATGCCCGGTGTGATGCGGGTCGTCACACAGGAAGAGCGGATACGGATACCCCTCGGTAATC
>WJKG01000203.1 GCA_014729205.1 candidate division GN15 bacterium
GAGTACAGGAGCGCGTTATAGAACGGTTGGGAGGCTTCGTAACTAAAATTGGCGATGATGAACAGGATGATGGAGATGAAGATCATCGATGGCGGCACGACCGCCAGCAATCCCACAGCACCACAGCAGGCGATCGTGAAGAGCAAGACGAACAGCTTCTTCTTTGTGGAGTAGTCGGACATCGCCCCCAGCGCCGGAAGCAACACGGCGGCGATAGCCATGGAAAGCGAGAAGGGGATATCAAACCAGCGATCTTCGTAGCCCAAATCCTCAACCAGATAGCGTTTGAGGTAGAGCGAGACGATGTTCATCGAATAGATGGTGTTCGCAAAGTCAAACAGCGACCACCCCAGAACATCGCGGCGCCAGATTGAGCTATCGCCGGCCACAGTTACAGTCCGAGTTCGTCGTTGATGCGAAGCATCCCCTCACGGACCAGCATCAGAAACGGCCCCAGCTCCAAACCAATCTGGCTGCAGGCAGCCATGTTTTCCCGGGAGGCACCGGCCGCGAAACGCTTCTCTCCAAAACGACGCAACATGAACTCCTCATCGACCGAAGCCAGCTTCTTGTCCGGATGCATCAATGCACAGGCCACAATGAAACCCGTCGCCGGATCAACAGCGTACAGCGCCCAATCCATTCGTGTCTCGCACGGGGTATGCCCCGGGTGGGCGTGGATCGCACGCCACATTTCCTCCGGGAGCTCGTACTCCTTCAACCAGTCGCGAGTGACGTAGGTATGACGGGGTTCATCGTCCTTGGTCTCGTTGTAGTCCAGATCGTGAATCAACCCGGTCAGGCCCCAGTACTCGACGTCCTCACCGAAGTGTTCGGCCAGGCGCCTCATCCCGGCTTCGACAGCCAGGATGTGCTTTAGCAAATTGTTGACGCCGATCCTCTCAACAACCATATCATAGGCGTCTTGGCGAGTTAGTGTCAGTTCCATAACGACCGGAATTAAGAACGTCAGCAGGCACAAGTCAAGCGACCCTTCGACCGCAACCTTGTAAGATCTTAGTTTCGCAAGGAACCAAAGGCCCGCCAGGAAGGTTACAATTACCCTTAGGTAATTGCTTTTCAAGAGAACTCAACACAACAAAACACATATGAGGTATCTCACATGAAAACAGCGAAGAAACAAACTAAGTCGTCGACCGTTCGATACCTGCTGCTCACCGGCCTTTTCGGGCTGTTCTCTGTGTTCATCCCAACAGTTAACTCTCACGCGGCTGAACAGTCAGGAGAATCGGTGTCGGTCGGAGGAACCGTTCTGGGATCGATGATAGCAATCAAGTCCAGCGATGCCCCTGATTCCACGGCCAGCCGGCACCAGTTTGACTTTGCCGTCAACCTGGATTTCGAGTGGCAACTGGACGAGCGTGTCGTCGTCTTCGTTCAGGGCCAGGGTGGTCCGGGTGATGGCCCGTTCGGCAATCCCGGTCCCGGACTGGAGATAACGGATATTGGTATCGCCTACGAGGCGTATGAGCGCGCGGTTGAGATCACATTCGGTTCATTTGATACGCCGTTCGGTCTCAATACGTACCGCCTGACTAACAACGCCGATGCTACGGCAAATCCGCTCATTCTCAACTCACTGATGTATTCTGCCTTTACGGCATCGCCCACCGGAACGCTTAACACCCTTGGCATCAAGGGGAGCTATTTCTCCGAAGCATTCGAGGCTCACGCGGCGATTACCAACGGTACCGACGAATCCGCCGACAACTCGGACGGCAACTACGAGTTGGTGGCCACCGCGGCGGTCCATCTTCCGTTGGGCTTCGATTTCACGCTCGCAGGAGCGGCCATATACTCCGATGACACCTCACCCAATCATGCCTCGGGCTTCGGCAGCCAGTTGACCGGCGTGTTGGGTGAGTTGTTTGTCCGACCCGTTGATATCATCGAATTCGGCGCGTACACCGGCTATCTGGAGTACGACGACAACAGTGCGGGTACCGAGGATGGCGTCATTGCGTTACAGGCGGAGGCCATTCTCCATCAGCCGATCTGGCATCTTTCCATCCGTGCTTCCGCATGGCTCCCTCAGGCCAACACGGCGCGAGGTGAAGCCGTCAGCACAGCCATGCCGCTTCCCGGTCTCTCAAGCTACCCTTCAGCGATGCAGGACGTCTGGCGCTACCAGGTTGGAGGAACCGTCAAGGTGCTTCCGAATATATGGCTCATGGCCGAGGGATTCTATGATAAGTATGACATGGATTCCGACGATATCAACACCGATACGTTCGGCGGAATAGCTTCAGTGCAGGTAGTGATGTAGGCTTAGCGACATCAGTCGAAGAACCGCCAGGTCAAGCCGTAGTAAGTGAACCGGCCCGGGTAGGTCATGTGCTCGCGGGCCCGGTATTGCAACCCGGTAATATTCTGGAACACGAAGTGCCACTCAAAGTCCTTAAGTCCGATTGTCAGGCGCACATTGACGACCGCCGTATTGCCGAGATTTTGCACCGAGTAGCCATCGTAGTTGTCGGAGTACACCAACTCCCCGTAGCCGTAAAAATGCACCCCCTTCTGCGGCCAGTGGAGATGCAGTTGTAGACCGGAGAAAGCCTGGAAGCGGGGTTGATAGGGCTTGACCTCAATTGAATCGTAGTCAACGTTGCGCCAGCTCACACCGCCCAGAAAGTCGACCACATTTCCCAATGCCAGTCGCGCCCGGCCCGTGGTGCTCACAAAAGTGATGCCGGTATTGATTGGTTCGAACAATGCTGTGCTGGTCCCCTCGACCTGCGAGTGTCGCCACTCTATAGCGTCACTCATCTGTCCCGCTGCGGCCGAGAGTTCAAGGTTGGTCCGCAGCGACCCCAGTACCAGCATGACGTTGCCGACCAGTTGCTTCTCGCTATCCAGGTCGGGATTGCCCCGTTCGATGTAGCTGTCAGCCTGCTGGTAGATCGAGAACTGGTCTTCTTCGAGGTGCAGCTGATGCAACGATGGCTCCCGCGTGGAATAGCCCGCCGATAGGAGCATCAACGATCCTTCGGACTCTCTCATGAGCACCACCGCTGCCGAGGGAAGGAAACCGTTGTCGCCATTGTAGCGAGCTGAGGCATTAAAGGCCCATCGCCATCCTGACGAGAGATCTGCCCTGGTCAGCGATGCGTGAGCGGTACTCCGGTAGAAGTGTCGGGGGCCGGCGGCATACTCGAGGTAGTCGATACCAGCGTCGGCCTTCCACACAAACTCGTCCCCTATTGCCTCGCGACTCACCGAAAGGGCATGGCCGGTCTTGTCGAAACGAGCGGTGTACGAGCCATCTGCATATGAGCCCTGTCGCAGATGTGTGTAGTTCAGGGCGTTGCGGGCAGTAAAATCTTCGTTATGGCGATCGAGCGTGATCCACCCCCGGCGGTCGAACCGATACCGGGAATAGCTGGTACCGGCCGCCTCCGGCCGGACGTAGAAACGACCGTCCCGGGTGTAGGCGAACCCGGAGGCACCCACCGCATAGCGCTTGCCAACCGGTGTGTAGTAGTCTCCCCAGAGATGGTAGCCGTCATCGAAACGTCCCGCAAACGGTCCGTCAGCCTCGCGATACTGTACGGCACCGTTGGCGCGGCGCCCGATCGAGGACCATTTCGTCAAGCTGGCCCGGACATGCGAATAGGCCAATCCACCTTCTTCTCCCTTGAAAACACTGACAGGGTCATAGGTGTCGGGGCGCTCGGAGCGCGTCATCAACGTCGATATACTCTGACGACCGCCGAACAGTTGCCCCAGTGCTCCGGGAAGGACGAAGATATCCTCGGCGTTGACCGTCATTACATCGTTCATATCCACCATCCCATCCGGCTCTACAATGTGCTCGAATGGCATATAGCGTTTGTCGTTCATGAGAATCTCAACCCGGTCGCCATGCAGACCGTAAGGGGAAACCGTGGAGCGCATCGGTGTCACCTGGTGATTCAAGACGAAGTACGACGGGTCAAAGCGGAAGAAGTCGCCCGCATCGTGATACCACGAACGCGCGACATCGCGCTTATGATTCAGGTGCTGCGAAGTGAACCACGAGACCAGCGTGTCGTAAGCGGACAGATAGACAAATGGTGGCGCCTGGGTGAGCTGGTGTTCCTCCCATCGCTCTTGAAATCCCTGGTAGGCCCGCTCCGCTTCGGTGAGCGTATCGGCTTCTGTTTGGAGCGAATCGGCAAGGAACAGACTATCGGCGACACGCACCGAATCAGCCGAATCCGACGGCAGGAGGGTGTCGACAATCGTTGTATCGGCGAGGGTGTCGACCACGGTGGTATCGACTTCTGTGGTGTCGGCGAGGGTGGTATCGGTGATTACCTCAGTCGAATCCGTGGTCTTCTGAGCACCGACCACATCGCCGAGCAGCAACAGAAGCAGACATGTTATGCAGATTGAGCGGGCCATTCTCGCCTATATAGGTGATAGGTGACGGGAAAAAGCAATGGGAAAATAACGAGGTTGCTTATCAATGCCACAACCGAGAAGCCGAGACCGCCGATCAACCGGGGCAAAAACGGCTGGAATACCCACGCGTCTGCCACGCTTACGGGAATATAGTAAAGCGATGTACACACGAGCCCCGCGCCACCCAGTGCCGCCAGTTTCATGGCACCGAGAAGCCTCATGCCGCCCATGCGGCGCCACAGATGGCCCATCACGCCACAAAGCGAGGCACCCACGACTTGACTGACCATGATCGGAATCATCGCCGGACCGTAGGGATTGAACACTGTCCAGAGGGCCATTCCGACAGCTCCTACCATAACTCCGGCACCCAGCCCCCAGAGCAGTCCAGCTGAAAAGATGACGAAGAATGACAGATTGACATTGGGCAACCAGGCGGTTGCCCAGGATAGCACGTACACCAGTGCCGCGAATACCGCCACTCGCCCAATTCGCTCAGGCGAGAGCGTCATCGCACTATGACTACCTTACCGGTCTCGCTGACCAGCTCGTTGGCCCGTGTGGCGTCCTCGTACAACCGGCACAGGATCACATACACACCGGAGGCTACCTCTCCGCCGTTGAGATTCACCAGTGGCCAGTCAAGGCTGTACTCAACCTCGCGATCGCGGACCTCCCCCGGAGCGGTCAGCCGGTTGCCCCAGACATACTCTCCGGCAGCGGTATACACATCGACCTCAAGGAATGCCGCTCCGGCGTCGAGCACATCGATCGAGTCCAGACCCGTCTTCAACCGAACGCTGATTTGCATCGGGTCACCGCCCATCTCGGAGACAACGAACGGGTTTGGATATGGCACGACACGACTTGCATACCCGGCAGTCGGATCGACTATTATGTCAGGCAGCAAAGCGGTGTTCAGCGAATCCTCGGTGAACCAGATAGTGTTGATATAATTCGACGGGCGCCTGGGATTGTACTCACCACGATCGGTCGAGGCGACCGATACTGAGATCGCTATACTCTGGTATCGCTGTGGATCAGGGACAGAAATCCGGTACTGCTGGCTACCATCGAAGTTAGCCGGCAATAAGAAGTAGTCCACCTCTGTTGAATCCTGATCCCGCAGATGATAGATGGCATTCACCCCCCAGGGATGGAGATAGAACCTTGAAAATGACAGGCCAACATCAAATACGCTGTCGACCACCAGAATGGTATCCAATCCGGGGTCAAGCCCTTCAGAGAGCTCAATCACACTATCACACTGAGCGTCATAGCACACATACCAGGTGGAATCCCAGACCATCGCCCACACGTTGTCCCACCGGGCATACGCAGTTGCCCAATGCTCTGGACTATGAGTTACCGTGTCGGGAGGGTCATCGAAGACGGCTATCGCTTCGTCCGGAATCTCGGGATAGAAAGCTCCCTCGGAGAAGCCGATCGTGTCACTCGGGGCCAGGTCGCGGCGCTCACCGGTGAAGTAGTTCCACAGGGAGAACTCACGGAAGTGGTCTATGGTAACCAGCGTGTCAATGCGCCCTGAGTACTCCCTGAGCACCGAGTCGCAGGCCGTGAAGAAGTCGGGCCCCTCTCCCCCCGCTTCACACAACTCCCAGATCTTCCTGACCACGTCTCGATCATACTTCTCGGTCATGTAGATAGGGAAGATCCCCGCAGCGTAGGGATGTATATCGGAGGCATAGCTTTCCTGCTGCTGAATCGATACCCGCGGATAGTTGTAATACGCAGGTAGATAATAGTAGTAATCGTTGATGTCGTCATAGACTATTTCCTCGGACCACACCGCCGACATCTCCATCCAGTATCGTTTTTCGGGAGCACCCTCAGTGGAATAGAACTCGAATTCCGTGACGTCCATTCCGAACTGAATCGAGTGGAAATATTCATGTGCTGCTGTAACGCGCACAGCATCGAGCGGACGGTTGGTGTAGCCGGGCAACTGCTGATAGTCATTATCCAGTTCGAGGAATGATGTGGCATGGAGACTCCCATCGATCCGCACTGAATCGGTATAGGCAAGGCCATAGAAGCTTGGGCCAATGTCATAGAGATACACATCATACAAC
>WJKG01000204.1 GCA_014729205.1 candidate division GN15 bacterium
CCGGACGGGTGCCCGGCGCCCGTTGATCAACACGTAGGCCCGGTTTGACAGCGCACGATCATACCCGTCATAGTAGCCCACCGGTAGGACTGCGATCTTGCTCTCGGCGCTCGTGCGGTAGGTGCACCCGTATCCGACGAATGAATCCGGCTCCAGGCGCTTGATTTGTGTCACTCTTGTCTTCCACGATAACGGGGGTACGAACAAGTCGTTTGATCCTCCCTTCAGGCGATAAGACAGATACGTCTCCTTGGAAGGCCAGTAACCATAAACACTGATTCCCGGGCGAACCATGTCGAAGTGCGTCTTCTCAAAGAGAATCGTCGCCGCCGAACTGGCGGTATGGCGAAGGGTGGGCTTGATCTGCAGGTCAACCATCCGCCTGGTCATCCGGTTGAAGTTGGCCAGCTGAAACTGGGCGTAATCGTGGCGGGTGGTATCCTCGATATTGGCGAAATGGGTTGCGGCGCCATACGGTCCTCGCAATTGAGGATACTTGTGATAGATCTTCGCGTATCGCTCCAACTCCGATTCAGTGACCCCTTGACGGTTCGTCCCGGTCTCCAGTTTCAAATGGGTTTTTATGCGCCGATCATGCTTCTTACTGATCTGTCCCAGTTTGGTCAGGATTTCACGCGAGGTCACCACCGGCTCAACATTGAACTCAAGTACCGCTTCGGCCGAAGCACGGGGAATTGGCCCGAGGATCATGATTGGTCGTTCCCAGCCCACGCGGCGACAAACTGCGGCTTCTTCGAGTGAGTGTACAGTCAGGTAATCAACCTTGCCCAGTTCGTTGAACATTTGCACAACTTCGGGCAAGCCATGACCATAGGCGTTGGCCTTGACCGAGGCGGCCAGTAGCCGTCCTCTGGCCAGGTGCGTCAAGGAGTCGATGTTACGCCGAAAAGCCGCCTGAGACAGTTCGATCCAGCTGAGGTGACGGGTGTTGTCGGGGGTTTCCATCTTGCCCTCGTGTATACAGTTAGCGACCTGCAGGCGCAACTAAAAGATGACCCCTTTGAGAATCGTGGGAATCAAAGCGGTCAACAATTCTCGGTATTAGTCGATAGAACTAATACGAAGCACACTGCCATCGGTTCTCAACAAGACAGCCTGCCCTTGCGGCAGGATGGGCGTAGATAAGGTACCGGTCTGCGTCCGGCAGCTGAGTCCGGCGAATCTCACTGTTCGCCAAATTTGGGTGAAGGACAATGAGCTTAAACACGACTCTGGTTCAACGCTCGTTCACAATGTTCGAAGAGCGGCCGAACGAACTGGTCAAGACGTTTCTCGACATCCTCTTGAGCAAGCACCCGACCTTACGACGACTTTTCGATCACGCCAATGTAGACAATTTCCAGGAATCGTTTTTCCACACCTTGAGACTCGCCGTCGATCATCTTGATGATTTGGAGAAACTCGAATCGCACTTTCTTCAGGTGGGTATTAGACACGCCCAACGCGGCGTCAAGCAGGAGTACTTCTCACCCGTCTGTGAATCGATGCTGGAGGCGATGGAAATCGTCGCCGGTGACCGGTGGGATGACGAAATGGAGAAGGCCTGGGACGAGCTCCTCGGCGTGCTGGCGGTCATAATCAAGAACGGTATCCGCCAGTCAGAAGTCTCGGTTCGCTGATGATCCCCGTAGCGTAACCTGTTCTAAAGCAGCTGCTGCTGCATCTCGCGCACCATCCGCATATGACCCTCCTCGAATCTCGAGAGTTGTGTGAAGATCTTGCGGGCCTCTTCACTGTGCGCGTTGTCGGCGGCACCTTTGAATAGTGTGTGCGCTTCCTCTTCCAGCCGGAAGGCGATTTCCAGTATGGTCTTCAGACTTGACGCTCTGGCTACCTCGTCAATAAGATCCTGATGCTGGCGCCCCATCTCTTCATCGATCTCCGGCAGCCCGCCCTGCTTGAGTACATCAGCGGTTGAGATCCATTTCTCCGAGCGGACCAGAGAATCGTACTGACGCTCCAGAATCTGGAAATGCTCCTTTTCCTCGTGGGCCAGTTGCTTGAGCACTTCCTTGTGCTGGGCCGCCTCGCTCTTTTTGGCTGCCTCGATATAGAAGACGTAACTGGCCACCTCGGATTGAATACCGGAGGTCAGGGCCGCCAGGGTATCGGGATGTACGGGACTCATGTCGGTAATCTCCTCACGTAGAACTCGGGCGCCCGGCGGGGAAACGGCGCCTTTTACCTGCTTTTTCGGCCAAGAAACAACATCGCCAATAAAAGTCAAGTTTCCGCACTGTGTGCTCAACAATTGTTCAGGACTGCCGATACCCTGATTAGATAAACAGAAGAACCGAACTGTCGAGGAATCCTATGGATTTGACCAGTTTCTTTGCAGCCGCTGCCGACACGCTGCTCAATCGCTACCGCAGTCTGGCCGGATACGACCGGCACCAGTCGCCGCCTGTCGCCGATTCGGAAACCAGCGCCGCGAACCGTCGGCCTGCCATGCGCCCCGATGAATATCTCCCTGCCAATACACCAGAGCGCACCACTCCGACCACCCCGGCCCAGCAGCCGGAGCAAACCAAACCGACCGAGACACCCAAACAGGACAGCGTGCAGCTCAGCCCGCAGGCGACAGAACCGCCGGCCGAGCCGCAGACTTCGCCCAATGTGAAGCCCGATGGCACCTATTCCTTCGTGCAGAAGTCACAGCTCAACTACCGGTTGGACTTGCGCTTTGACATGAGCGCTGTCACCAGCACCGTAGCTGCCCTGGCCGAGGGGGACACGCAGGCTGTCCAGCAGTACGCGGCGGCGGGTTTCGGTTTCCACGCCGGGCTGGCCTTCGATGCGACCCAGATGACGCGCACCAATGCCGAGCAGCCGGAGCAGGCCGCCCAGCGCAATACCATGTCGCTGCTTCGCGCCGGCAAGGCCAACCTCTTTGAGATGGTCAGTCGCGACTTCCAGGCGCGTGGATTCTCTCGTGATTCCCTCCGTGTGCAGAACATGCTGAAGGAAAACCAGGGCGACGCGTTCCGGCATACCGTGAGCCGTTTCAGCCTCCGCTACCGGATGGATACCAGTTTCAACTTCTCCTTCCTCCAACGGCTGAATATCCAGACCGAACAGGTCGCCCAGGAGCAGCCGGAGGCGGTGCCTTCATACCTGCAGAGTGCTGGTAATGTGGCTGAAAAGGGGACTCCCGACATGATGGCGGGCTTCTTCGACGCCGTCGATGCCTACCTGGGCAACGCCGAGGGTAAGCTGATCGATAAGGTCAATGCCTTCTTTGACATGGCCGCCGAGCAGATGGGTTTCTCCGAGGATATGGTCAATATCGCTCGCGAGCAGATGGTGGATTCGGTCGAGAGCTTCTTCAGCCGTGTCGACACCGCCATGAACCAGATGGAAGCCAGATTTGTACCGGTGGGACAGCTTCCGGCCGAGGAGCCCGCAATACCGGCTCAGCCGACTGAGCCGATGCCGGTTGAGCCGCTCGATCCCGAAGAGGACGCGGTGAGTTCCGATGAGGCCCAGGTGACTATGGCCTGACCTGTTATGTGAACGACAGTGAGATTTGAAAACGTACCGCCCGGGCAGAGATGCCCGGGCGGTTTGCTTTGATTGAGTTGCCCAGCTCTACCAAAACAAAAGCCCGCCTGATCGGCGGGCTTTGATCAATCGTGATTACCACTATGTCGTCATCCGCCCCACACAGCCGGCAATCAAATCACGCAGTTTCGGCTCGGTGCGGCTGGCCGTGCTGATGACATCTTCCAGACTACAGGGATGCATGTTGTCCGGCAGGCCCATATCGGTCACAATTGTGAACCCGAGAATCTTCATGTGCGCGTGGTGGGCCGTGATCGCCTCCGGCACGGTCGACATCCCGACCGCATCGGCACCGAACCCGCGAAGCATCCGATACTCCGCCGCCGTCTCCAGGCATGGACCCTGCAGGCCGACATAGACGCCCTCCTGCAGGCGCAACCGCTGCTCCAGCGCCACTTCCTTCGCCATCTTCTGCAGACCACGGTTGTAGACTTCATACATGTCCGGGAAACGGTCGCCCAGTTCGTCATCGTTGGGGCCGATCAATGGTGAGCCGGGGAAGAAGTTGATATGATCCTTGATCAGCATGATATCACCGGGCGCGAAATTCGGGTTCATACCACCAGCGGCGTTCGATATAACCAGGGTGTGCACTCCCAGTGCCTTCAACACGCGGACAGGGAAGGCGATTTGGTGCATGGTGTAGCCCTCGTAAAAATGAAAGCGACCCTGCATGCAGACGACCTTCTTGCCCGACAGATTGCCGAACAGGAGCCGTCCGGCGTGGGATTCGACCGTGGAGACAGGGAAGTGGGGGATGGTCTCGTAGCCGACCGTACCCACCATTTCGATACCATCGACCAGCGATCCCAGGCCGGTGCCGAGAATGATCCCGATATCCGGCTGAAACGAGACTTGCTTCTTGATTTCAGCGACAGCTTCATCGCGTGTCTTGCGGAATTCTTCGACCGTATACATGTATACCCTTCCGAATATGTGTCGTGTTCGTCTCTATCGTTGATGCGAATATAGGCAAACGGGCGGCGCTGTCAGGCGGAAAGTTGTCTTTCGGGCGAACCCGATATCAGCAAACCAATGAAAAGACCGGTCCTGCCTGGGGGACAGAACCGGTCGATCCGTTCTTCGCGTATGTATTCGGAAAGGAGTAACCGAGTGTTATGATTTAGCCGCCCTGTCCATTTCCTCTTCGAACTTGGCCGCCACCTGGTCGAGCGCCTCGGCCAGATCATCGCCGGTACCATTGGCTTCCTTCTGCTTGGGCTGCGGCTCTTCGGGCTGCGGTTCGACCTGAGCTTCCGGCTGTTGCGGTTCGGCCGGTTGTGGTTCCTTGGCCGGGACCGGATTCGGCTCCTGCGGCTGCTGCTGCTGGGCAATACGGATCTGGTCGGTATCACTGCCAACCGTCTCGTGTTCCTCACGGGCAACAAATCCTTTCGGCACATCGGCCGGGGTTGGTGGTTCCTGGGGAGGTGCCGGCTGCTCGACGGGAGCCTGCTGGACTTGTGTCTGCTCCTGCATCGGTGCGGGCTCCTGCGGCGGCTCGTCGACAGCACGATAGTTCTTGAGCGCTTCGGCAAGTTCCGGATCCAACTCACCCTGGTCTTCCGGATCCGGCTGCTCTTGCATACGGGGATGATCCTGCGGGACCTCCTGCGGC
>WJKG01000205.1 GCA_014729205.1 candidate division GN15 bacterium
CCCTAAAGACTCAGTCCTTCTTGGCCTTGCTTTCGCCCTGGGTTTCGGGGGCAACTATTTCCGTCCCCGACTCCTCTTTTCCTTCCTCGCCAGAAACGGATCGCTTGTCTCGTTTGGACTTGCTCGAGCCGGACCGCTTCGGACCGGGTCGAGTCTCATACTTGTATCCGTAGTAATCCGAGCTGTAGTAGTATGGCAGGTTGTTGTCTATGTTGTTCATCACCACGCCTGTCAGCCGCACCTGTCCCAGGATCTTGAGGGCCCGCTCGACAATCTCGCGCTTGGTGGAACCGGCCTTGATGACCAGTAGCGTCGAGTCCATCTTCGGCGCCAGCAACATGGGGTCGCTTACCGGCAGGATCGGCGGCGTATCGACCACGATCAGATCATAATAGAACTTCATCTCTTCGGTCAGTCGACCAATGCGTTCCGCATCGAATACCTCTGCCGCCGCAGTCGGGGCAGGACCGGCCGTGAGAATGTCCAGTGTTCCAATAGGCGTCTTGCGAATGCAGTCACTTACCGGGGTCCCCGCCGAAAGCACATCGGTCAGCCCACGGTCACGCTCGATCGTGAAGTAACGATGTATACTCGGCCGACGCAAATCGGCGTCGATCAGCAACGTCTTGTGTTCCTTATGCAGGGCAGCCGTCAACGCCAGGAAAGTGCTGATTGTTGACTTCCCCTCCGAAAGCACCGCCGATGTGACCATCAGGCTCTTGGTCGTTGAGTCCGGTGTACCAATTCGCAGCTTGTGCAACAGACGGCGGAACTCCGTGGCAAACGGAGCCTCCAGACTGAAGAAGTCGATTACTGAAAGTGCGCGTCGCGCCATAATGCCTTATCCCTTCTCCACCACCCGGCCAAGCAGGGAGCATACGTTCTCGTATTCCTCCTCGACGCGGTCCAGGTTTGCCGCCAGTCGCGTCAAGGAAGGATTTAACTCCACCGTGCGTTTCATTTGCTTGTGCGCCTGCTGCAAGGCGTATTTAGCCTGTTCCAGATAGGCGGTCGAGAGTTCAGCGTGCAGATCAACATAGGTTGGATTCTTCTTGATATGATCACGGAGATAAGCTATCCGATCGTCCAGAGTCCGCTGCGACATGCCACCCGGCTGCAAAACGTACTTCATGTAAAAAGGCGCAAACTCTGTCATCTGCTCCTCGCTCTTCTTCTCCCGAACCAGACGAAGTAGTTTGGTCGCGGTTGAAAGATCACCCGAACGAAGAGATGCCAGCGCCTCATCGAAGGACGGTTGAGCGTACTCGGGATAGATCAAAGACGCTTTGCGCAGCGCATCGGCAGCCCGAGACATGAGCTGTCCCGGCTCGGCGGGAGCCCCGGATGAGCGAAGGAAATCGCCGATAGCCAGCCCCAGATTGAAGTAGGCGTCGGCGTAGTACATGTTGATCCGAATAGCCTCCTCGAACTCGCGCATCGCAGCCTGGTGTTGACCGCTCTCCAGGAGGGCCTCACCGAGGTGGCAGCGGTAGTCCGCGAATCCGGGACGACGATCGACCGCCTGCTTGAGAAATGCCACCGCCTGAGGTACGTCACCCAGGATCAGGTGACATCGGCCAAGATAGCAATAGGCTTCATGGTAGTCGGGATCCGAGGCTACCGCATGCGAGAACAACTCAATTGCCTCCCGATGGTACCCCTTGTAAAACAACCCAATCGCCAACCGTGACGGTTTGACAGGATCATCATCGGACAGCGCCGAACGATATGACTCCAGCATCGACTCCAGCTCGGACTTCTTCTCATCATGACGAGCCCTGACCAGCGATACGATTTGCTCCTGATCAATGTCAGTCGGGTGCGTGAAACGACTCACCTCGGTGAGTTCACCGTTTATGTACACGCTGGAAAACACCGCCTGACGCTGCGCATCGACGGCCGTCTGAATAACAAACTCCTTGTCGCTATCCACCAGCCTGCTGTTCAGCCTAAAGGTCTCCATCCGTTCTACCGCAGCTTAAGGTTCTCAATCTTGGGTACTGTCGCCAGCACCTTGACCCCCAGGACCTCCTCTACGTCCTCGACGCGCTTAAAGGAGGTATCCAGTAACTCAACCAGCAGGACCGCACCGCCGCCGATAACCAATCCCAGCGCCAGCCCCATAAGCCCTATCTTCACACGGTTGGGCCAGATTGGCGATAGCGGAATGCTGGCCGGCTCAATAACCCGGTACTTGGTGCGCTCCCTGGTTTGATCGGTATGTATCTCCACGATGCTCTCCTCGGTACGGAAAGCATCCCGATATTTGCGAGCCTCGGCCACCCGACGTTCCAGCTCCTGAACCTCAGCTGCCAGTCGCGGAAGACTGTTGATTCGTTCTTCAAGTCGATTATGCGCCTGCTTCAACTGGCTTCGGCGGGTGTTCAATATGTCCATGCGCTCACGAAGCGAAAAGTAGTTGGACAACAACTCCCGTGATGATTGCGGGTACGACGCGAACTGCATATTGACCGCATCTGCAATCTCCTCCTCGAGAAAACGCATGTTCTGGCCAATCTTGACATTGAGCGTTGTAATATTCTGGCTGGCCCAGGGGTAGTTGACCGTCATCCCGGCCAACGTATTGAGCTGATTGTCAATGCGGGCCCGCAACTCCACCAGGCTGTCGGTATATTTCAGCCGCGAACGCTCCATCTCCAAATCGGACAGGCGCGACTCAACTCGATCCACCTCGGTACGAAGATCTCGTATCTCTGTCTCGGTCTGCTCAACATCGGCCAGAATATCAGCCATATTCTGCTCCGAGGAGATCACCGAAGGCAATTGCTGGCGCTGAAGCTTCCCTTGCGCCTCGGTCAGCGAATCCAGCGCCACCTGGTAGTCATACTGAGTCTTCTGCAGCTGCATGTCGGCAAAACTCTGGTTGTCGAGAATGCGCTCCATTTCGTAGCGCGTCTTCTCCCGCTCGAGAATCTCCGCCAGCTTGGCCACCATGTCTCTGGCCTCTACCGGATCATGAGATTCCACCGTGAGCTGGATCTGGTCCTGTCCGGCAAAACCAACACCAATCTGACCGCGCAGTTGCTGCATGAGAATGCGCTTCTTGAGATACTCCATGGAGAACGAGGGGTTCTGCTCACGCATTTTCGCTGCCTGCAGTGAAATCTCAGGGTCATTATCCAGCCCGAGATCTTCGATCAACTGTGACAGATAGACCTGCGAGGTCAACTCGTTGCGAAGCGCGGCAAGTGCCTCCCGACGATCCGTTCGGCTCTGCCGCCCGGCTCCTTCAGTCGGGATAATGC
>WJKG01000206.1 GCA_014729205.1 candidate division GN15 bacterium
CTTTGGGGCACTTGCCTCCATGCTTGGCGTACTCTCGGTGCGGCTGTTCTCCAGCATGAACCCGGCCGCGACCCTGCGGTTGGTGACCTATGTAGGAGCTGCCGTGATGCTGGTGGCAGCTTACTTCATCATTGACCACCTTGGCATTGACAGTAAGGTGTTCTATGCCATCCTTGCCGGTAATGTTGCCGGTATTGTGCTGGGATTGTTAACAGAATACTACACCGCCGCCGGTCCGGTGCGCAAGATCGCGCGTTCATCGGAAACCGGTGCTGCGACAAATATCATAAGCGGCCTGGCCGTTGGCATGGAATCGGTCCTCATGCCGGTTATCGTGATCTGCATGGCTATCTTTGCCGGCTATTCGCTCTCCGGTCTGTATGGTATCGGTATTGCAGGTGTTGGTATGCTGGCCACGATTGGCGTAACTATGTCTGTCGATGCTTATGGTCCGATTGCTGATAACGCCGGCGGTATTTCCGAAATGAGTGGACTGGGTCCGGATGTTCGCAAGATCACCGATGCTCTCGATTCTCTTGGTAACACCACGGCCGCCATCGGTAAGGGTTTTGCCATCGGTTCGGCCGCTTTGACGGCGCTGGCTCTGTTCTCCGCCTACGCTACCAGCGTTGGTCTCGAAAGCATAAACATGCTCGATGTGAACGTCGTAATCGGCTTCTTCATCGGTGGTGTGCTGCCATTCTTTGTGGCGGCCCTGACGATGACTGCGGTCGGCAAAGCTGCCGCTCGGATGGTTGAGGAAGTCCGTCGTCAGTTCAAGGAAATCAAGGGGCTGATGGAAGGCAACGCCAAGCCGGACACCGAGCGCTGCGTTGATATCGCCACCTCCGGCGCCCTGGTTCAGATGGTTGCTCCGGGCCTGGTGGCTGTGCTCTCGCCAATCATTGTTGGCTCACTGCTGGGCAAGGAAGCCTTGGGTGGTTTCCTCGGCGGTGCCACCATGTCGGGTGTCATGATGGCCCTGATGATGGCCAACGCCGGCGGTGCCTGGGATAACGCTAAGAAGTCCATCGAGGCCGGTCTCCACGGCGGCAAGGGCTCCGATGCCCATAAGGCGGCCGTAGTCGGCGATACCGTCGGTGATCCCTTCAAGGATACCTCGGGTCCCTCGATGAATATCCTTATCAAGCTTATGGCTATCGTTTCTCTGGTCATTGGTCCGGCCCTGTTCAACTAAACGGGTCGCCGATTTCTATAGAATCTGGCGCCGGGTGTCATCGAACTAACGATGACACCCGGCCATTCATTTCCGAGTTGTCTGTTGCCTTCAGGCAGCTGTTATCTCTATCTTTAGCTGAATATGGACAGCATGGGCTGAGTATAGATCTTGTCAGTATCGGCTCATTGTTTCGAAATGAAACTTTTGTGGCCGGATATCGTTAGTAAGACGCATGAGGGACAATGAGATGGAGCAAACTGTACCGCCTGCTGATGATCAGACGCAGGGTGAAGTGAAGAGCGGGGGAAGCTTCAAGGGGTTTATTGATGTCTTCCACCAACCGAGTGAACTCTTCGAGCGCATCAAACACCGCCCGAAGATACTCGTGCCGTTGTTGGGCGTGTTGATTCTGGTGGCGGTGTTCTTTGTCGCTCTGGGCGACATGATGATCGAAATGCAACTGGAGATGCCTCAGGTCAGGAGTGGCTTGGAAATGCAGGGAGCCTGGCCCCCGAACGATGAAGTTCGAACGGTGATGAAGATCCAGACTATCATTGGTGGGACGCTTGCCGTAACGCTGACGCCCCTGCTGGCTGCGCTGTTCGCAATGTTCTTCGGGAATTTCGTCATGGCCGGCAATGCGCGGTTCAAGCAGATCTTCTCAGTCATGCTGTATGGTACTTTCCTATTTGCGGTTGGCATGCTTGTGCTGGTTCCTCTTGCCCTGGCTAAGGGGAGTGCCATGGTCTCGTTGTCATTAGCGGCCCTGGTCCCGGATCTGGGACCGCAGAACGTCTTGTACGTGGCCCTGTCAAAGATCGGGGTTTTCAATATCTGGGAGATAATCGTTGTGGGCATTGGTTTGTCCGTAATATATGACATGCCACGCAACAAAGGCTATCTGTTGTCGGTCTTATCCGTCGGAATGCTGTCAATATTGCACATCGTCTTCACTGCCATCGGGCAGTTGTTTATGTAGAGGAGTTCGTCTATGAAGCCACTGATGGCCCTGCTGGTTGCCACCATTCTGCTGACAATTGCACCCGTCCAGGGTATCGCTGCCGACAAGCTGACGCTTGATGACTGCATTGAGCTGGCGCTTGCCAACCGGGCATCGATCATAGCAGCCCGTGGCAGCGAAGATCTCGCCGCCGCGGACAAGCGAGCCGCATTGGGTGCCTTTCTGCCCCAACTGAGCGCGTCATACTACTACTCCGATTCAAAGTCGCGCGATGTGAAGTCGGAGGTCGAGGTGCCCACGGCTGCGGGCTTCTACATGGATACGATCTCATTTGTCGATCTTCGCTCGGGACAACCGGTCGAATACGCTTTACCGCGTGACTCTGTACTGGGTACACGGGTGATAGAGCAGGAGCTCGCCGACCAGGATCGAACCAGCAAGAACCTCTCGTTCGATGCCTCGATTTCGCTGTTTCGTCTATCCAACGTATTCAACTATGCCGCTGCCCGTGCCGCACATGAACAGGCTCGGCTCGATGTACTCGCCTCGGAACAGGATCTCATTTACTCGGTGAAGGCGGTCTACTATGCGCATCTGGCATCGGTGGAGAACCTTGAGGTGCAGCAAGAGGCTGTCAGGCGAAGTGAAGAACAGCTCAAGCTCATCCAGTCCAAGTTTGATCTGGGGTCGGCATCGAAATCGGACCTGCTCAAGCAGAAGGTGCAATACGGCAATGATCAGCTCAACCTGTTGACCGCCGAGAACTCGGTTACTACAACACGAGCAGAACTGGCGTATACCATTGGTATTGATCCGGCTTCCAGCGTGGAATTTTCGACAGACTACCGCGATCGCGAGTTGACGACGACGCTTGATGAAGCCATCGCCTACGGGATGGAGCACCAGCCAAGCTTGCTGGCGGCGCAGAAGGATGTCGATGCGTCCAATAGCTCGGTCCGCGCGCGGTGGGCGGAGTACCTGCCCAACCTGACAGGATTCGCAAACTTAGGCTATTCCAGCGGAACCCGTGGTGACACGGTGACATTCGATTTCTCTGAAACGAGCACGACCGTTGGTTTTCGTGTCAATTGGAATATATTCGATGGTTTCAGCCGTGAGCGAAACCTGAGTTACGCCAAAGTTGCGCGCAACAATGCGCGGGCGTCGCTTTCGGACATGCGCAACCTGGTTTCGCGTGATATCAAGACGGCGTTTCTGGAGATTCAGCAGTTGCAGAAGAAGCAACAGGTGTCCAGCGAGAATGTCGATGCGGCCCAGGAGGATCTGAGGATCATCCAGGAAAAGTACAATCTGGGCGCCGCGAGTATTCTGGATTTGCTCGACGCTCAAGTATCGCTCCGACAGGCGCAGGTATCGAACATCCAGGCAGATTTTGACTTGAATCTCGCAGTTGCAAAACTTGAGAACGCAATGGGTAAAATGTGATATAAAAGACGTATATGTAGATTGTTGGCAATGTACGTCTGAAGGGCAGGTTCTAACAAAATGGCCAAATCGGGAAGTAGGAAGAAATTACCATGGATCATCCTTGGGGCGATAGTGGTTGTCGTGATTGTCATAGCGAACTTCGCTATGGACCGCGACACTGCCACCAGTGTCCAGGCTGAGGAAGCCAAGTCGCGTGAAATTGTCGAACTCGTCTCTGCGTCCGGGCGAATTCAACCGCAAACGGCAGTGGACATTACCAGTGAGATCAACGCCGAGATCATTGGCATTTTCGCCGAGGAAGGTGATCGCGTAGAAGGTGGCGAACTGCTGATACTGCTGGATACGGTCCAGGCGCAGTCCGACGCCGAGCAGGCGAGATATCAGGTGAACGAGATCACGGCTCGGCGCGATGGTGCCAAGACGCAATTGGACCAGGCCAAAGAAGAATACGAACGGCAGAAGCGTTTGTACGAGCTCGAGGGTACCTCGGAGCAAGTGTTCAAGAATGCACGGTATGCCTATCAGAACGCGAAAGCCTCGTACGAGGCCATTCAGGCCCAGGCCAGCCAGATGCAGGCCAGGTATAACAAATCACTCGACAATCTTAGCAAGACGCGCATTCACGCCCCAATGAATGGTGTGGTGACGTTTGTCGATGCCGAGGTCGGGGAGATTGCTGCGGCTCAGACCGCATTCACACAGGGGCGTACGCTGATGACCGTATCCAACCTGGACGTGTTCGAGGTGGAAGTCGAGGTTGACGAGACGGAGATTACTAAAGTCACTGAAGGTCAGCGGGCCAGGATCGAGGTAGATGCCTATCCTGACACGACCTTCCGCGGTGAAGTGGTGGATGTCGGCAATACGGCGATTCTCGCCGGTATGGGTACGCAGGACCAGAGCACGGACTTCCGGGTTAAAGTGACATTCCAGGATCGCGATGTTGATATTCGCACCGGGATGTCGGCCACAGTTGATATCATCACTTCCGAAAAGCCGGACGTGGTAAGCATCCCTTACAGTGCCGTGGTCATGCGGTCGCTGGACATGGATTCGCTTAAGGCGGCCAGGAAAGACCGAGAGATGGAGTCGAGCTCCGGCGTCCATGCCGCAGATGACATTGATACCGATACGACCGATGAGGAAGACGAACGCGAGGACGTTCGCGGGGTATTTGTCATCCGCGAGGGCAAAGCGGTATTTGTTCCCATCGAGACGGGCATAGCTGACAACAAGTTCATTGAGGTTACCAGTGGATTGCAGGACGGCGACTCGGTAGTTGCTGGTCCTTACCGTGTGCTGCGTACCATTGATGACGGTGACGAAGTTAAGCCGCGTTCGAAGAACAACAAGAAGAATGGCGGAGAGTAAGCCCATGGCGTTGATTGAAACTGACAACCTGTGGAAGACCTATATCATGGGCTCAGAGCATCTGCATGCCCTTCGCGGTGTGACTATGTCCATCGAAAAGGGTGAGTACGTGGCTATCATGGGCCCTTCGGGATCGGGCAAGTCGACTTTGATGAACCTGATTGGGTGTCTGGATACGCCGACGAAGGGGGAGTACAAGCTCAACGGCAAGACCGTTGGGAATATGAATGACGATGAGCTGGCCAATATCCGCAATCGGGAGATTGGCTTTGTCTTCCAGACCTTCAATCTTCTCCCGCGCGCCTCGGCGCTTCACAATGTGGAGCTGCCGCTGATCTACAACGGAACCAGCGCTTCGGAACGCCGTCAACAGGCGGAGGAAGCTCTTACCAAGGTGGAACTGTCGGAGCGCATGTTTCATAAGCCCAGCGAATTGTCTGGCGGTCAGCGCCAGCGTGTGGCCGTGGCCCGCGCGCTGGTGAATAATCCCTCGTTGCTGCTTGCCGATGAACCCACCGGTAACCTGGACAGCAAGACCTCGCAGGAGATGATGAAGCTCTTCAACCTGTTGCATGAGCGCGGGAATACGATCATTCTTGTCACGCACGAGCGCGACATTGCCCTGCATGCCCACCGGGTGCTTTCAATCCTTGATGGTCAGCTGGCTTCAGATGAGCGAGTTGCGGTGGGAGAGCGTAACGGTGCCTCGGGATGATAGTCGTTCCTCTCATTGGCCTTGCCTGGCAGGCACTATGGGCCAATAAGCTCCGTTCGGGGCTGACCCTGCTGGGTGTCGTGGTCGGGTTTACATCGGTCATGACTATTATCTCCGCTCTCGAGGGTATGATGGGGGCAATCGAGGATGATCTCGCCCGCCTGGGACCGACGACGTTCATCGTACAGAAATGGGGGATAGTTACCTCCGAGGAACAGTGGCTGGAAGTTGTCAAACGCAAACCTTTCGACAAAGAAACCGGAGAACTGATCAGCGAAGGCTGCGAATTGTGCGAAACGGTAGCCTATTCCACGGGGACGGGAACCGACAATGTGCAGTATCGCGGTACCAATATTCGCGATGTTCGAGTCTCCGGGACGACTGCGGACTACATAGATATTGTCGATTTGGAGGTGTCCGAAGGACGGTTCCATTCGTTTGAAGATGATGTGTATCGCCGTCATGTCGCCTTCATTGGCGATGCTGTACGGGAGCGGTTATACGAGGGATTGGATCCAATCGGCCGCGATGTAAGGATCGACGGCGTGAAGTATACCATCATCGGGGTGGCAAAAAAACAGGGCGGTGTTTTTGGAGGAGACGAGCGCGACAGTTTCGTGATGATCCCGTTTGAGACCTTCACGAAGCACTACGGGTTCAGGGGGGAGCGAATGAACTACTTCGTCAAGGCGCAATCACTGGAGACAATGGACCAGGCCATGGACGAGGTACGCATGATCCTCCGGGCCAAGCGGCATGTGCCGTATGACAAGCCCGATGACTTCGCCATCCTCACCGCTGACAACATCCTGGAGTTCCTCAACAGTGTCACGCGCATGTTCCGTTTGGGACTGGTAGGCGTGTCCTCGGTCTCCGTGGTTGTTGGTGGCATCGTGGTCATGAATATCATGATGGTATCGGTGTCGGAGCGTACGAGAGAAATCGGTATACGCAAGTCGGTCGGAGCCAAGCAGAGTCACATTCTCACGCAGTTCTTGTTCGAGGCACTCATCACTACGTTTTCGGGAGGGTTGATCGGCATTATTGCCGGTTTCCTTGTGGCGAAATCTCTGGTTGGAATGATAGACGTTGACATTTCACCTTCGGGACTGGCCATTACACTGGGTCTATCCATCTCGGTGGGAATCGGAGTGATCTTTGGTATCTACCCGGCCATGAAGGCAGCGCGCCTGGATCCGATCAAAGCGCTGAGTTACGAGTAAAGTGAGCGATTGGTGTTAGTTCGATGATGTTAACGAGCGTGGAAATCAAAGAAGCCATCTTGATGGCGCTCTCATCGTTGCGTTCCAACAAGCTCAGGTCGTTCTTGACGATCCTGGGCGTGTTGATTGGAGTCAGCTCGGTGATCGGTTTGGCCTCGATCATCAATGGGCTTGATGGTGCCATGGATGAGGAGATCGATGCCATTGGCAGTAACATCATTGAGATCGAGCGCTTTGGTCCACAGGTCGACTGGGACGACCTCACCGAGGAGGAGCGCAATCGCCCTGAGATAACGGCCGGTGAGGCACTTGCCATAAGGGAGAACTGCCCGTCGGTGGAAGGTGTGGCTCCAATGAACCACTACTGGGCACCCGGCGGTAACGTGGCCAAGTACCAGAATCGCAAGGCGACTCGAATAGGCCTCATGGGAACCTGGCCGGACTTCATCAAGGTCAAGGACAAGAATGTCACCTCCGGTCGCTTCATCTCGGAGATTGATGTACAGGCGCGGGCGATGGTGGTTGTGCTCGGGTACGATGTAGCCCAGACACTCTTCCAGGGCCAGGAGGCTGTGGACAAGGAAGTACGAATCAATGGGAAGCGCTTCCGGGTGGTTGGTGTGCTCGAGGAGGTCAGTTCTAACTTCGGCAACTCGTATGAAAACAACAAGGTAGCTATCCCGCTGTCTACCTATGAAAAGCTGCATCCAAAGGACGAAGCACTGACACTCATGGCACGAGCCAAGGATTTCGAGTTGATCGAAGAGGCCAAAGAGGAGATTATTGGCGTTCTGCGCGTGTATCGCCAGGTGCCGTTCGGCCAGGAGAATAACTTCCACCTGTCAACCCAGGATAGCATCAAGGAGCAGGTCTCCAATATCACCAAGTACATCTATCTGGCCATGATCATAATCACCTCGGTGGGACTCATGGTCGGTGGTATCGGTGTAATGAACATCATGCTCGTTTCCGTGACCGAACGCACTCGCGAAATCGGCATCCGCAAGGCGATTGGTGCCAAGCGCTCGAATATCATTCTACAATTCCTTACGGAAGCTACCACTTTGTCGGGAGTCGGGGGGATACTCGGCATAGTTATCGGGGTGCTTGGTGGAATAGGCATAAACGCTGCTCTTGGCTTCCCGCTCTCTATATCTTTGTTCTGGATCGTCATCGGGTTTGCCGTGTCGGTTTCGGTGGGGCTGATCTCGGGGATTTATCCTGCGGCGAAGGCTGCCTGGCTCGATCCGATAGAGGCGCTCCGTTACGAGTAGTCACGTTCGCACGGGCTGTCATCACAACGGGCTTCACCCGCTTCACCCAATTCCAGTTGGATAGAAAAGGGACGATTTGCGTCCATAGATTGAGGTTGCGCCGCCAGACGCCGCGTCATTTATTGAAACGGCATTGCCTGCATAGATGTTAAACGGTTGAATGTATATGAGACGAGCAATTTGCATAGCAGCACTGATCGCGGTCATGGTTCTGGCGGTGTCGCCACAGTTATCAGCTGGCCGCATTGTGACCAAGAC
>WJKG01000207.1 GCA_014729205.1 candidate division GN15 bacterium
GAGGGAAGCTGCCTTAACCTGCACTACCTTCGAAGTGCCGAGAACATCCTCGGCAAAGTGGTTCCGGAGTATGCTCATTTGAGCGACTGCCTGCGGCTGATTGATGTACCCTCGGCGAATGATGGCGAGGTCTTGCGCGTGCTGATGAATGCCGATCTCGATGAAGCCTTGGGCCTGCTTGCGGAGCCGGGCGAGGCTACCGAAGAGGTGGGGCGTCCCACGAAGTCGACTGAAACGGCCAAAGACGACTACTGGCGCTGGCGGATGGTCATGGTGGAGCGGATTGCACAGCGACTGGACAAGGATCGATTCGGTATCAAGAAGCTCTACATCTTCGGCTCTACCAAAAACGCGACGGCGGGGCCGGGAAGCGACATTGACTTGATCGTGCATTTCGGCGGTACCGACGAACAACGCCAGCAACTCAAACTCTGGTTTGAAGGCTGGAGCAAGGCCCTCGCCGAAATCAACTATATGCGGACAGGGTATCAAAGCGACGGGCTGCTCGACGTACATATCGTTACCGATGAGGACATCGAGAAGAAGACCAGCTATGCCTCCAAGATCGGGGCTGTGACCGACCCGGCTCGCGAGCTAACCATCGGGCCGCAGAAGTAGGCTGTCAGAAGAGATTTACAGCAGCGTGCGAGTTGCCTCAGTCGGGCATTCCGGATTGAATCGTACCAGGCAGAGCTCCGGGCCATCATGCACCGCCGACATGGCCATGGTATCACCTATTTGCTCCTGCCAGGCTCCGGTCAGTCGTGTCGATTCATGAACATGACCATGCAGTGTTACGCGCGGGCCACGTTCCTCGATCAGATTCTTGATGGCCACACTCCCAACGTGAACATCGAGCGGCACATGATCGATCATCTTGCCGTCGAGGGCGGCACGATCGAGCTTTGTCTTGTATGGCGGTGAATGGAACAACATGATCGCCCTCGAGAGGTCATCTTCGGCGGTGAGATTCTGCAGATCCTTGGCGATGGTCATGTACTTGCGCTCGTAGTCGGAAACCGGCACCGACCGACCGCCCTCCTCCGGTGACACACTGCCTGGATCTACGTAGCGCGACACATCATAGCGCTCCCAGTCCTTATTCATGAACGGGGTTGGCGGGACGAAGTTGTAGCCGTAAACAAGCCATCGGTCCCACCTGATTCGGCGATTGTGTGCATAGTGCCACAGACCGCGTGTGGCCACATCCATCATAGAAGGTTCAAGGAACCGGGGATCATCGTTGCCAAGTATGACGAAGACTTCGGGATAGGAAGTGTGCAACTCCTGTTTAAGGCGCTGGAATCTACGCGCCAGGTAATCGTTGACGAAATCCCTATGCGATACGTCGAGTGACCGTCCGGTAACCAGACCACCGGGCAACAGGTCACCGCCGAGAAACAGGGCATGGGGAACTTCGCGCAAGATCCGTTCAAACAGCCTTTCAAAGCGATCCAGGCTGCCATGCAGGTCGGTCACGAAAAAGCACTGGGGCAAGACAGTATCCTCATCGGTTTCGTCTGGCGTCCTCGTCCAGGCCGTTGCGCAATCGCGTAAGTCCTTGATAAATCAGGACTAGTCCGGATTGCTTCTTCACCTGACTGTTTGCCCACTGACTGTGCAGATTTTGCGCAGTCATGGACCAATCCTGTCCGAGGCAATAAAGGCAGATTCATATTCACGGCCTGCGACCGATAACGAAACTAAAGAAAAATCACGGACCAAAACAACTAAACGAGCAGGGAATTCTGTCTCGAAGACAACCTAATGGGAGGTTTTACGATGAAGAAAGCTCTCTTACTGAGCACCGCCATGATCCTGGCTCTGGCCATGACGGTCACTGCGGCTGACAAGCCGTCGTTCGATTTCGATTTGTCCGGCTACTTCAAGCTGGACGGTTCTTACGACCAGAACATGACCAGCCATGGCAACTTCTCGCTGTGGACCCAGCCGGCGAATGAAGATGACGAGCAGTTCAATATGACTGCCAACCACTCCCGCTTCGTCATGAAAGCGACGGGCGAGGGTTATGCCGACGCCGATGTCGCCGGTCATCTGGAGTTTGATTTCTACGGTGGTGTCACGGGCGCTTCCGTTCCGGACAACAAGCCCATGCTGTTACTTCGTCAGGCGTTCTTCACGGTGAAGAAGGGCAACCTGCAGCTCAAGGCCGGTCAGTCATGGGACATGGTGGCCCCGCTGAATGCCCCTATGCTCAACTACGGCTATCTGCTCGCCAGCGGTAACATTGGTTACCGTCGCCCGCAGGTCAGCCTGAGCTACATCGGTCAGGCTGGTGAGAACACTGCCGTGACCATCGGTGGTGGGTTGGCCCGTCCGATGAGTGACGACCTGGCTCTGTCGCTGACACTGGCTGCCGATGGCACTGATGATGGTACCGATGCCGGTATTCCGTCTGTCCAGGGTCTTTTCGAAGTCAACCACAAGCCGCAGCAGGGTGCCAAGATTCGGGCAGGTGTCTCCGGTTTGTACGGTCAGATGAAGGCCGAGGCCAATGACCAGTCCGAGGAAGAGACCTATAACAGCTGGGCTTTCGCCGGTCACCTGAAGCTCGATGTCACCCCCAAGTTCGGTCTGCTCGGTGAGGCTTATGTGGGTTCCAACCTGCACACCTACTTCGGCGGTGTGGCCAACCTGAATACGGTCGACGGAACCGACACCCAGGGTGGCTTCCTGGCCATGTGGGCCAAGCCGCACCAGAAGGTCAAGCTGGTCGCCGGTGCCGGCCTGGACAAGGCCGACGAGGATGCGCTCGCCGATGGTAACCGTTCCAACAACCAGACCATCTATGGCAACGTGCAGTACCAGCTCGTCGAGCAGGTAACGCTGGGCCTGGAAGTGTCACAGAACGAGACCGAGTACAAGAACGCATCTTCCAGCGACAATCTTCGCGTACAGTCTGCGTTCATGTTGAATTTCTAAGCGCACGAGGGAACTCTGCATGATACGATTGCTTGGTATCCTGTATACCATGGTAGTCATCCTTTTCTCGGGCGTCCTGGTTCCAATACCGGACGCCCGAGCCAATGACACTATCAAGATCGGCCTCAACTATCCGCGAACAGGCCCGTACTACGCCCTCGGTGACAATCAGCATCGTGCCGCCGTGATTGCCATCAACGAGATCAATGCCGACGGGGGCATACACGGCCGACCGATAGAGCTGGTCTGCGCCGACACGCGGTCTGATGCCGAACGGGCGCGAGCCAACGCCGTGGACATGATCGACAATCATGGCGTCGAGATGATCTTCGGTGGTGCCTCCAGTGCCGTGGCTATTGCAGTTGGCGAGGTTTGCCAGCAAAAGGGCGTACCGTTTATGGGGACACTCACATACTCCACGGCAACGACCGGAGTGGCCGGTCACCGCCATACGTTCCGTGAGTGCTATGACTCCTGGATGGCAGCCAAAGCGCTGGCGGCCTACCTGAACGGCAGCTTTCAAGGAAAGAAATACTATTACATTGCCGCCGACTACACCTGGGGATGGACAACGCAGGAGGCCGTCCGCCGTTTCACCCATACCACAGATGAAGCTGTGCACCCCGGCGTCTTCACGCCGCTGGGAACTATTGACTTCACGCGACAGCTATCACTGGTACAGCTGGTCAAGCCAGATGTTCTCGTGCTGGTTCTCGGTGGTGAAGACATGGTGAATGTCCTCTGGCAGGCCTCAGAGATGGGCATTACCGATTCCGTCCAAATCGTGGTACCCAACCTCACCCTTGGTATGGCCGAAGGTGCTGGTCCTGAGGTGATGCAGGGAGTTGTCGGAACTGTGTCCTGGTGTTGGCGGGTACCATACAAGTACAATTACCGCCAGGGCAAGGAATTCGTAGAGACGTTCGTCAAGCACCACGATCGTTATCCCAGCTCCAGCGCCGCGTCCGCCTACACTATTCTCTGGGAGTACCGAGATGCCGTCGAGCGCGCTGAGAGCTTCGATGCGGCTGATGTGATCCGAGAGCTTGAAGGACATCACTATCGTCGTCTCAAAGACGAACAGTACTGGCGCGATTTCGACCATCAGTCAGTACAAACTGTCTACATCGTCCGGTGTCATCCTCCTGAGCACGTACGGGCCCACGAACACCAGGCCGACTATTTCGAGATCCTGGGTACTCTCTCTGGTGAGAAGGCCGTCATTACACGGGAAGAGTGGGAAGCAACCCGACTGAAGAACAACCTGCCTCCCCACTTGGAACCATTGGAATCTATCGCCGGCCAGTAATACCTTTGGCACAACTCCGATTGAGATCAAACGTTCAATTGCCGTAGGTTGGGCTCGGTGGCTCATCTGATCGGTAAACGTATGGTGAACATGCTCCCCCGTCCGATGGTGCTGCTGACCGAAATCTCTCCGTCATGTTCCTGTATGATCTGGTAGGTCGTTGACAACCCTGCCCCCATCTTTACACGGCGCCCTCCTGATGAAAAGCCAATATCGAATAGACGATCCAGGCGGTCAGATTCAATACCCTTGCCCGTGTCGATGAAGTCTATGCGTACCGTGTCCTTTTCCACGCTGGTGGCGATAGTTATCACGCCGGGGCCGTCGATTGCCTCGGCAGCATTGGTGAGCAGGTTGAGGAAGGCCTGATTGAGTCGCGCCGGGTAACAGCCAATCGGGGGAACGTCTCCA
>WJKG01000018.1 GCA_014729205.1 candidate division GN15 bacterium
GACGTGTTCTTTGGGTGCCTTGACGGTACTTTTAACTACGACGGAGACTCAAAGTGGGGTGAGCCGAACGACGGCGAAGATGGTGGCGACGTTGACCTGGTCGCGGAGGTATTCGTGGGACGCGCCTCGGTCGGCAACACAACCGAGGCCACACGATTCGTCAACAAGACCATCCAGTACCAGACGGCTAACGGCCCCTACCTGGCCGATGTGCTGATGTGCGGTGAGCACCTGGGATTCGGCGGTGAGTCCGAGTACGCCTGTAATATGATGAATCAGATTGTCGACTCCTCCGATGCCGACGGTTACGAGACCATTGGTATTCCGTCGGACCTGTTCGATGTCGACTACCTGTATGATTGCGAGGGCACCTGGGCCTCGAGTGAGTTGATCAGCCGCATCAATACCGGCCGGCATATCATCAACCACCTCGGTCACGGCAGTGAGAACTATGCGATGAAGCTGTATAACTCGACCGTGCTGAATTCGCTGACGAACGACAATCTGGTGTTTGTCTACTCGCAGGCCTGTTTGTCCGGTCACCTCGACGGTCAGGACTGTTTCGCCGAGACGATGACGATTAAGACCGACCACGGCGCCTTTGCCATTATCATGAACGCTCGCTACGGCTGGGGTAGCAGTTATTCGACGGATGGTCCTTCGCAGCGTTTCGATCGCGAGTTCTGGGACGCTGTATTCAACCCGCTGGAAGCGAAGATGCAACTGGGTCGCGCCAACCATGACAGTAAAGAGGATAACCTCTACCGTATCAATGAGAGCTGCATGCGCTGGTGCTACTACGAGCTCAATTTGTTTGGCGATCCCAGCATCACCGTGCGGGGACTCGATGACTGCGAGGATCTCGATTCTGACGGCATCTGTGATGTCTTCGATAACTGTCCAGACGGCGCCAACTCCAATCAGCTCGACAGTGATGCTGACGGTGTGGGTGATGTATGCGACATCTGTCCGGACAACGCCGATCCGCTGCAGCTCGACAGCGACGGAGACGGCCTGGGCGATGCATGCGACAACTGCCCCGATGTCAGCAATCCCGACCAGGCTGATTCTGACAACGACGGTGCCGGTGACCCCTGCGATGGCTGTCCCGATAACCCGGACAAGACGGATCCCGGCGCTTGCGGTTGTATGTTTGCCGACAATGACTCCGACGGCGATGGCGTAATGGACTGCAATGACCTGTGTCCTGGCGCTGATGACCATGCCGATGCAGACAATGACGGTACGCCTGACGGCTGCGATCAGTGCCCGAATGATCCCAACAAGACCAGGCCGGGCGTCTGCGGCTGCGGTGTGCTCGACGCCGACAGTGACGGTGATGGCTCGCTTGATTGCGACGACATTTGCCCCGGTTATGACGATAACGCCGACGAAGATGCCGACAGTGTGCCGGATGGTTGTGACGCGTGTCCCGGCCATGACGATTTTGCCGACGCGGACACCGACGGAGTCGCCGACGGTTGTGATAATTGTCCCGCCGCGCCGAATGCGGATCAGGCTGATGCCGACGATGACACGATTGGCGACCCGTGCGACAACTGTCCCGACATGCACAATCCCGATCAGGCTGATATCGATGAGGATGGCACTGGTGATGCCTGCTGCTGCCAGAATCTGACGGGTAACATCGATGCGGACACCGACGACAAGGTCAATATCGCCGACCTGACCAAGTTGGTGGACTTCCTGTTCGGTCAGGGTGACATGCCCATGTGCCCGGACGAGGCGAATGTTGACGGTGACGCCGAGAAATCAATCAATGTGGTGGATCTGACCACCCTGGTCAACTATCTGTTTGATGCCGGCGACGAACCGGCGGCCTGTCCGTACTAATCGACAACCAGCATTCGAATGTAGAACGGCCGCGCGACTCATGTCGGGCGGCCGTTCTCATGTTATCGAGATGAGCCTGCTGGACTGATACAGCCTAGTTCATCTTCAGAATACCAAACCAGCGCGGATCTCGATCGATAGGCAATTGCCAATCGGCATTGCTGCCGAGGCGTTGCTGCTTGCGACGGAAATTGAGTTTCCAATCCGACTCACCAATTGAGCGCACCCGGAACTCTGCCACGGGGATAGCCATCTCCACGGTCCAGTAATCGGATCCCTGCCTGGTGACCAGTTGATAGTCACCATTGAAATCGATATTGCCATTGAAGTAGCCGTCCTCATTCGGCGAGATTCGCTGGTCAAAGATAACACCCTGTGGATTGATATACACTTGGTAGACCGCTTCGTCGGGATCCTCGGGATAGAAGAAGTACCCTACACAGTCGTCGGCATACACTCCCCCGTCTCTCTCTTGCGTCCGGGCCTTTAACTGATCCATCATCGGCTCGTAGCACCAGGCGGCCAGATAGAGATGGGTATCATCGTGGGCGAAGTAGAAGCGGGTAGTGTCTGTCGCGGCGGGTTGTCCCTCGCTATCGAAGAACGACTCCACCGGCCGGGACCAGCAGGCATCATCAAGATCGCCGTCGATTTCGGGAGCCTTCGCTGCATGCACGCAGGATGCTGAGCGAACAAGCTGCATGTTGGTGGAGAGTTCGAAACTGGCATCGGAGCGGTAGGGGAAGTCCGCCGTAAGCATCGGCGCCGGATACACCTGGCCGTCGCATTTCACGGAAAATGGTATCTCAGCCGTTTCGCCGGGTCCAATGTTCACAACCGTTGAGGGGGGAGTGACTGACCAGCTCTCGGACAACTGCCAGGAGACCGTGTCATGCATAGGATGGTGATCACTGTGATTCGTCATAGAGAGTACTACTGAATCCGTAAGCAATTCAAGATCCTCGCTGATCCTGGCTGGCATGCTGTACGAGAAGGCACTCCGATTCAACTTGCCGTAGAAGTGCAAATCGGCGGCCTGGAAGTGATCCCAGGGCTTTGTAGACTGATAGCGAATGGGAACGATGTTCACGCCTGAATCGTCAATGGTCATCCAGGCAAAGTGATGCCCCATTGTCTGCGGGCCTTCAGGCAGGCCACCCCCTGAGGCACCAATGCACGTGTAGCTGATGCCATCGTACTTCCCGGAGAAGTAGCGATGGAAGTGGCCGCTGACAACAGCATCGACACCGTAGGCGACAAACAACGAGTGCAGCGTGTCCGGTTTCCCGCGCGCAGTGGAGTTGTACCAGAGTGGACGATGGTAGAAGGCGATGGTGAACAGCGCGTCCCCGTTTTCGGCCAGGTCCTTTTCAATCCATCGCAATTGCTGTTCGGGAATCTGCGATGCTTCCCACCAGCGGCTGTTGTCGATCATAACGAAGTGCACGCCACGATGATCCCACGAGTAGTATGGGGAGCCGAAGACGTCTTCGTAGGGCTTGATCATGGCATCGTTGGTCAGATCGTGGTTTCCACAGGTGGGGTAGAACGGAATGTCACCCAACCCGATCAGGATCTGCTGGTATTCGCGCCATTCAGCACTGACTACCGCAGTGTCCTCGGTATATCCCTCAATCATATCTCCCACCCCAATAACGAGATCGGGTTGCAGAGCGGCTACCTCATGGACTATCTCGGTGTGTATGGTACCCTGATGGTTACCGGTACGATCGCCGAGAATACCAACACGGACCGGATGCTCTCTGAGCTCCTCGAGTGTCTGCGCCCCGACGGCCGCAGATAGCAGCACCAGCAGAACTACTGCTACGCTGCCTCGACAGGTCAACTGCGCGGTTGACATCGCTCGTTTCCTCCTTGCAAGATCAAATCCCTATGGCGTTGTTTCAGCGCCAGTTTCGGGCGTCTCTGCCTTCTCACGCTCCGGCGCATTCTTCACGTACTTATCCAACCAAACCGTGGACTCCCACAGTACATGCATGATAGATTCATAGGCACGATAGCTGTGGCTCTCGTGTGGAAGCATCACCAGGCGAGCGGTGGCGCCGTGACCTTTGAGGGCGTCATAGAACCGCTCGCTCTGCAGCGGGTACGTGCCACTGTTATTGTCCGCCTTACCGTGAACCAGCAGGATTGGCTCATTGACTTTGTCGGCGTGCATGAAGGGCGACATGGCGAAGTAGATGTCCGGTGCCTCCCACAGCGTGCGCTCCTCGGATTGGAAGCCAAACGGCGTCAGGGTACGGTTGTAGGCACCGCTGCGCGCGAGACCAGTGCGGTACAGATCGCAGTGGGCGAGCAGGTTGGCCGTCATGAAGGCTCCGTAGGAGTGACCGCCGATAGCAAGGCGGTCGGTATCGGCTACGCCGCGACGTTCCATCTCATCGACCGCGGCCTGCGCGTTGGCTACAAGTTGTTCGATAAAGGTATCGTTGGGTTCCTCGTCACCCTCACCTATCA
>WJKG01000208.1 GCA_014729205.1 candidate division GN15 bacterium
ATATAGTACAACTGGTACACCAACGGCATCAGCGACTGGTGCAACCGTCGCAACGACAGCACAAACCGGCCAAACATGATGGCGATACCACCCAGCTTGGCCACGATGCCTATGCCGCGACGCCCCACTATCTCCGGTACACGTTCCACCGGTGCCATTAGAACGGGGTCTCCTCGTCACCGCCCACCGGCTCCACGCCCGGCGGCACCTCACGGTACCCCGGCGCCCTGTCCTCGAAACGGGCAAACTCCTTCAGGAAGGTCAGCTTGACGGTGCCTGTTGGGCCATTGCGCTGCTTGGCAATGATGATCTGCGCTTCACCCTCCACTTCCATAAACTTGGGATCGTTGCGATCCAGGTGCGCCAGGTAGTGCTCCGGTCGATACACGAACGCTACCACGTCCGCATCCTGCTCGATCGCACCCGACTCTCGAAGATCCGAAAGCTGCGGCCGTTTCTCACCACCCCGCTGCTCGACCATACGCGACAACTGCGAACAGGCGATCACCGGGACGTTCAACTCCTTTGCCAGCGACTTCAAACCTCGAGAATTCGTCGCTATCTCCTGCTGGCGATTGTCGAATCGCCCGGTCGCCGACATCATCTGAATATAGTCGACAATGATCAACCCAACATCTGCCTGCGCTTTCAGCCGACGAGCCTTCGCCCGCATCTCCAGACTGCTCAGGTTGGGGCTGTCATCTATGTAGAGCGGTGCCTCCGACAGCGGTCCCGAGGCATACGTCAGCTTTGGCCACTCCTTGTCCGCCAGTTTGCCCGAACGCAACCGTTGCTGCGAGATCTTGGCCCGTCCGCACAATAACCTCATCGCTAACGACTCCGCCGACATCTCCAGCGAAAACACACCAACCGACCGCTTCTGCTCAATCGCCACATACTCCGCGATATTCATCGCCAGTGCCGATTTACCCATCGATGGCCGCCCGGCAATAATAACCAGCTCGCCGCCACGCAGCCCATTCGTCATCTGGTCAAAATCTTTGAACCCCGTCTGCAATCCCACCAGCGCGCTGTCCGGCGACTGCAACTCCTCGATCTGCTCCATTGTCCCCGGCAACAAGTCACTCAGCGCCACAAAGCCCTTGCGAAGCCGCCGCTCCGAGATCATGAAAATGCTGCTCTCCGCCTTGTCCAGCAGCGCATCCACCGCTTCGTCCTCGGTCCGGCAGCTGTCCGCAATCTCATCCGCAGTCCGTATCAACCGGCGCAGCAACCACTTCTCGAGCACGATATTGGCATACGTCACGACATTAGCCGTCGAGGCAACCCCCTCCACCAGTTCCACCAGGTAGACACGCCCGCCCACCTTCTCCAGCGTCCCCATCTTCTGCAACTGGTTGGCGACGGTCGTAATGTCGCATGGCTGCGACTGCTCATAGAGCGACAGCATCGCCTCGTAGATCAACCGATGCCGCGGGATGTAGAACGCCACCGGGTCGTCCAGGATCTCCAGCGCCCGGTTAAGCGCATCGGAATCTCGAAGGATCGCCCCCAATAGGGCCTGCTCCGCCTCCTCCGATCGCGGCGCCTGCAGCCGATCCATCCGCACCTCGTCCTTGCTGCGCCATGTCACATTCCTGCGTTCAGCCACTCTGCGCCGCCTTCATCTCATCCAGCCTGGCCATCAGCATCTGCATATCTTCCCACGTGTCCCGCTTGTACTGCTGAAACCGAAGCAGCGCCGCCGGGTGGTAGGTCACCATCATCGGTGTCCCCCCGAACTCGTGCCAGCGCTTGCGAAGCTTCCCCAGTGGTGTCGTTGTCTCCAGTAGGTTCTGAGCCGCCACCCGTCCCAGCGCACAGATGATCTTCGGCCGTATCAGCCGTATCTGCTCATACAGGTACCCAATGCACTGCTCGACCTCATCCGGCAACGGATCCCGATTGTTCGGCGGACGGCACTTGAGAATGTTCGTGATATACACCTGATCGCGCGACAAACCCATCGCAGCGAGTATCTTATCCAGCAACTGCCCCGCCCGGCCGACAAACGGTTCGCCCCGCTTGTCCTCCTCGGCCCCGGGCGCCTCGCCGACAAACATAATCTCGGCATTGGGATGCCCCACGCCATAGACGAACTTCGTCCGCGTGTGACCCAGCCCGCAGTTTGTGCAGTCACAGATGGCCCGGCAGTGCTCCTTGAGTGACTCATACTCCGGCTCACCCGGATCATTGCCCGTATCTGCCTCACCAAACAGCGCCGCCTGCGAATCCGCTTCACCGCCAGTTTGCCGCTGTGCTTCGTCCTGCGCAGAACCGGAATCCATAACCGGCGCGGGGCGCTCCGGTGGCGCGGGTAGCGGATCCAGGATCACCTCCTCAAAGCCATAGTCTATCTGCGTGCGAAGTGCCCGACGAAGCAGATCCTTCAAACTGTCGGAATGTGCGTCCATACTCCCTTTCCCATATGAAAGAGTATATTAGTACAATGTCAGATGTGAATCAACTTCAGTTTCGAGCCCGTCCACTATCAAAACATCTGTGCCATCTGCTCGATTATCCGGCGGGCGACCTCGTCCTTGTGCAATACCGGTAGCACAACTGACTTGCGGCGCGGCCGAATAAGACTGACGCGATTAGTCTCCGTGTCAAACCCGGAATCCTCCCCCGGCACATTCAGCACTATCATATCCAGCCCTTTCTCCCTTAGCTTCCGCCGGGCGTTCTTCTCGGCATTATCCGTCTCGAGAGCAAATCCCACCACAACCTGCCCCTGGCGACGTTCTTTGGTAAGCCCCTTGAGAATATCCTGGGTCGGCTCCAACTCCAGCCCCAGTGCGTCCGTCCCCCGCTTGATCTTGGTCCTCGCATCATGCAGAGGCCGAAAATCCGCCGGCGCTGCGGCCATAATCAACCCGTCACACCAACCAAAACACTCCGTTACCGCCCGCGCCAATTCGGCCGTCGTCGTGATAGAACTCGCCTTCACGCCACCCGGCACCGTCAACGTCGTCGGCCCCGTTATCAGATGCACCTCAGCCCCGGCCTCGCGAGCCGCGCGCGCCAGCGCATACCCCATTTTTCCCGATGAATGATTTGAGATATAGCGAACCGGATCGATCGCCTCCCGGGTCGGCCCTGCCGTTACCAGGATCCGCTTACCGGCCAGGCTCATGCTTTTTTTTTTGCGCCCCTCTTGGCAGACAACAGCCCCATCACAGCCTCGAATATCGCCTCCGGCTCCGACATCCGCCCCATACCACTGCTTTCACATGCCATATCCCCCGCATCCGGCCCCACCGACACCCAGCCCAGCACCTCGGTTGCCGTCTTGAAATTCCGCTGCGTGATCTTGTTGCTCCACATCCCCGGATTCATCGCCGGCGCAATCAACACCGGACGCTTCGTCGCGCACATGATGGTGGTCAGCAGATCATCGCTTATCCCTCCAGCCACCTTCCCCAAAAAGTTCGCCGTCGCCGGCGCAATCAGAATCCCATCCGGCCACTCCGCCAGATCGATATGCCGCGTCCCCACGAACTCATCAGAGGGAAACATCTGCACCGCTACCGGATGCTGCGAGATTGACTCCAGCGTCAGCGGCGTCACGAACCTCGTAGCAGCCTCAGTCATCACTACCTGCACCTCAGCCTCTTCCTTGATGAGCAGACGAATCACGTTGGGAACCTTGTAACAGGCTATCCCGCCCGTCATGCCGACCAGGATTTTCTTCGAGCGAAGGCTCATACGACTCGGTTCAGTTTACAAATGGGGATAACGGGCTGGTAATGTCGAACAGGTTGAGACCATCAAGCTCCTCGACATCATGAAACAGGACCGCCGAGGCAACCGTCTTGATCTCCTCTTCGGTCACCGATGCCGTACTCACTACCGATAACCGATCCAGCACGATCTCGAACTGCTCGTCATCGATCAACCCCAGGTTCATCAGCTTGAATAGAAAACCCTGGGCCTCGGTCGATAGCAGGGCCCGCTCCGAGGCGGTCAGGACCCGTGTCGAGGAGTGACGGACGGGGAACGATGCAAAGTACTCTTCAGCATCGGGGTTGATTCGGTCCATCAACCACGAATAGGCCGCTGAAATCTCATCATCCTGGTATCCCATCGTCTCCAGGATCGAGGAAATATCATCAATATCTGACACCTGCTCACGGTGTTCCTGCATGTAATCTATGAGAAAAACAACAATCTCTAAAATGCGGTCTCTCATGTCGTCTCCAATTGCAGTTCTGCTATAAAACCGAAGATACACGCCTTGTACGATCTTAGCAAGCTAATTGGTCCCGGCGTCCCATCAGATCCCGGTCGACAAGCCCCTCGGGCGGCCCATCGCACACTTATCTTCTCGTAAACCAACAGCTTGCTGACCTGGTGTAAACTACCGCTTGATCCCTGCCTGAACTATTCCATCCGCTCGAAGACCAGCTTCCGGGCCGGTGTATCCAGAATCATGGTCGTGTCTCCCTGGAAACTCACCCGACCTTTCATCACGCGACGGTTCACCGTCATGATCAGATTATCGGCGCCAGCCGCCTCCCAGCTGCCGGTCAAACGCTGCTCCGTCGACGTATTGAAGACCTCGAAAGAACCGTCCTCGGCAAAGCTGTGCTCCAGCTTCGTTCCTTCCAGTTCAAGGACCCACTCCCCCGGAAGCTGTGCCGCCAGCTCATCGGCAATCACGGCTTCCGGCACAGCTTCGATGCGAACCATCACCGTCGTATCACCCTGCCGAACTGCCGTCAGCGTATCGCCACTGAAGAAGACCATCATTTGCTGACTGGTCTCGTTCACCGGATTAGACATCACCAGCACGCCCGGCTGGCCTGATTCGCCCGGTTGGAAATGATACTGGAAAGTATCGTGGAACTCCCCCATGTGCATCGAACCAAGCCTGTCGTCACCAAAACGAAAAACCATCCCCTTCTCCAACCCGGAGACTGTCTCCCAATGCCCTGCCAGGGGCGAAGACTCTGAAGGAGCCTCGGATGAGACCGCTCCCGTATCCGCCACCTCCCCCCCATCGGGCTGAACGCTGTCGGCCGTCTCAGTTGCCGAGTCTTCACCCTCAGAACTGCAACCAGCGAGCATAAACCCCAGAAGCACCGCAATAACCAGCGTATATCTCAACATCGTCACTCAGTACCCCGCTAGTGCTTAAAATGCCGCATACCAGTGAACACCATGGCCGCCCCGGCCTTATCGGCCGCTGCAATCGCCTCCGCGTCGCCCTTCGAGCCGCCCGGCTGAATGATCGCCGTTACACCGGCATCGGTGCCAACCTCGACACCGTCCGGCATCGGGTAAAACGCATCCGACGCCATAACCGCGCCCTCGGCCCGGTCGCCGGCGCGCTTCACCGCCATGAACCCGGAATCAACCCGCGAGGTCTGTCCCATGCCGATGCCCACGGTCGCCTCACCTCTGGCCAGCACGATAGCATTGGACTTCGTATGCTTGACCACCTTCCAGGCAAACATCAAAGCCTTGAGCTCCTCCGGTGTCGGCTCCCGCTTGGTCACCACCTTCAGATCGTCTTTGGTCACGTCTTCCTGGTCCGCCTGCTGATACAACAACCCGCCCCGCACTGGCTTGTATACCATCTGTCCGGGCGGAAGACCATCAGCTATACCCGGAACAGCGAGCAAGCGACGGTTCTTCTTTCGCTTGAGCAACTTGAACGCATCCTCGCTGAATTCCGGCGCCAGGACACACTCGACGAATGGTGTCTCATGCAGGAGCTCGGCGCACTCCATGTCCACCTCACGATTCAGCCCGATAATCGACCCAAACGCACTCAGCGGATCCGAATCATACGCCGCCTTGTATGCTGCCGCTATAGAGTCCGCCTGTGCTGCGCCACACGGATTGGCATGCTTGAGCACACAGGCAAACGGCTTCTCGAAATCCAGTAGCATATCAAGGGCAGCATCGAGATCGGAGTAGTTGTTGTACGACAGCTCCTTCCCTGAGAGCACTTCACCGCGAAGTAACGATGGGCCCGAGCCAAACCCCTCTTGTTCATACACGGCCGCCTTCTGGTGGGGGTTTTCGCCATAACGAAGACTCGCCTGACGCTTGAAGCACAGGTTCAAACGAGGCGGGAAGACTCCATCACCCTCGGGTGCTTCCTCCACCGTATGCTCGGCGAAGTAATCCGCGATCGCGGTATCGTATCGCGCTGTCAACGCGTACGCCTTGGCCGCGCACTGACGGCGAAACTCCGGGGTTGTCTGCCCTTCATTCTCGCGAAGCTGCTCGACCAGCTCGTCGTAGTCATTCGGGTCGGTCACGATCGTGACGAATTCAAAGTTCTTCGCCGAGGCACGAATCAGGCTCGGACCGCCAATATCGATGTTCTCGATAATCTCCTCAGCCGTCGCACCCTCCTTCGCCACCGTTTGCTCGAACGGATAGAGATTCACAACGATCAGGTCAATCGCGCGCCCCTCTATCTGGGCCAGCTGCTCCTCGTCCTTCTCATCGCCACGACGGTACAGAATACTCCCGTGGATCTTCGGGTGCAGCGTCTTGACCCGACCGCCGAGAATCTCCGGCGAACCGGTGAAGCCCGACACCGGAATCGCCTGGACATCGGCTTCCTTGAGCTTCTTGAGCGTTCCGCCGGTGGAAATGATCTCGATACCCAGGTCCTGAAGCGACTGCCCCAGCTTCACCAGCCCCGACTTGTCGGACACCGAAATCAGTGCCCGTTTCATTCCAGACTTCTCTGCCATAACCTCACTTACCTGTTAGGACTCGTTGTGCCTCACGATACCGTTCCGCGGAGGCCTGGACCGCCTCTTCCGGAAGCTCCGGCGCCGGCGGCTTCTTGTTCCAGCCACTTTCCGCCAGGTAGTCACGCACCGGCTGCTTGTCAAACGAAGGCTGACTCTTGCCAACCTCGTACTTGTCAACCGGCCAGAACCGACTGGAATCAGGCGACAACACCTCGTCGATCAGGATGAAACTACCACCCTTGAAACCAAATTCGAACTTCGTATCGGCGATGATTATCCCCTTGGTCAGCGCATACTCGGCCGCCTTGGTGTACACCGCCAGTGACTTCTCCCGGCACAACCGCGCCGTCTCCGGACCGATAATCTTCTCCAGTTCCTCGTAGCTGATATTCTCATCATGCCCATCATCGGCCTTGGTCGAGGGAGTGAAGATCGGTTCGGGGAGTTTCCCCGACTCCTGCAGATCAGGAGGGAACTCAAACCCGTGAACGGTATTCGAGCCGTTTTCACGAGCCTTCTTGAGCTCCTTCCACATTGAACCCGAAATATACCCGCGGACGATACACTCGGCATTGACCCGATCAGCTTTGGTCACAATCATCGAGCGCCCCTCGAGCTGATCCGAGTACTTCTTCAATGGCTCCGGGTACTCATTCAGGTCAGCTGTGATAAGATGATTGTCCACGATGTCTTTCAGGAAATCAAACCAGAAAAGCGACATCGCCGTGAGAACCTTTCCCTTGCCCGGGATGCCGTTGGGCATGACCACATCGAACGCCGAAATGCGGTCCGATGCCACAAAAAGCAGTGAATCGCCAAGATCGTAGATGTCACGTACCTTCCCGCGATTAAACAGCGGGTACTCCTTGATGTCGGTCTGCATGACGACGTCAGTTGCTGCCTTGTTCATACTCACCTCGTATTAGCTTGCTCAGGACGCGCGGATACAACTTGTGCTCCTGTTCGAGCACCCGGGCCGCCAGCGAATCCGGCGTATCGTCCGATTCAACCGGCACCCGAACCTGCTCCAGAATGCGCCCATTGTCGTAAATTTCGTCTACCAAATGTACTGTCGGACCGGACTCCGTCTCACCCGCCGCCAGCACCGCCTCATGAACATGATGCCCGTACATGCCCTTGCCACCGTACTTCGGCAACAAAGCCGGGTGGATATTCACAATCCGACCTGAATACGCTCTAACAACCTCAGCCGGGAGCAGTTTCAAATACCCGGCAAGGGCAATATAGTCAATCTCTCTCTCCGTCAACTTGCGCAAGAGATCCTGCGCCGCCCCCTGAGCCGAATCGTACCGCTTGGGCATGTACACCCAGGTATCGATTCCCGCCTGCTCCGCCCGACGTAGACCGTACGCCTTCTTACTGCTCGAAACCACCCAGACCACATCGCCGGCGAGAATCCCCGCTTTCTCGGCATCGATTAACGCCTGCAAGTTGCTGCCGCCACCGGATATGAACACCGCTATTCTGGCCCGACTATCCTTCACTTCTCCTCCTCGTTCAGCCGCTGTTCCAGCAACCTGCGGGTTAACTGCACGTCAGCCCGACCCTTGGTGGCAGCCATCACTTGTCCCACAAAGAACGTGAACAGCGCCGCCTTGCCTCGACGGTACAAAGCAACCTGCTCCGGGTGTGCTTCGATCACAGTCTCAACCACTCTCAGCAGCTCTTCCTCCGAATCGATCACCGCCAGCCGCAACCGGTCAATCACCCGCTCGGGTGACTCCACCCGCCTGCCGCTGCGCGACGCCGATAACATTTCCGCCAGTACCTGCCTGGCGCCGGCATTCGATACCTCGCCAGCCGTCACGGCATCGACCAGATGGGCGATATAATCGGGAGGAATCCCAATCGGGTCAAGCTCTCCCCGACCGATTTCCACCTCCGCCAACAGGACATTACTCAACCAGTTGGCCGCCGCCTGGGAATCCCGGGCGCGCTCCATCACCCGCTCAGCATAATTCGCGAGCACCCTCTCCGCACACAGGACCCGGCAATCGTAGTCACGAATACCGAACAGCCGACTCATCTGACGCTCGCGGTCCCGGGGCAACAGTGGCAGGTCCTGTGTTACCTCCCATAACCAGCGCTCGTCAACCACCAACTCCGGAATATCCGGCTCCGGAAAATAGCGGTAGTCCGGTGCCTGTTCCTTGGTCCGCATCGTTCCCACCTCACCGCTGCGCTCATCGTAGTACAAGGTTGCCTGTTCAACCGTTTCCCCGGCTGCCACCAAACCCCGCTGACGCTCCATTTCCCGCTGCAGCGCCCGCTCTATAGCCTTGAAGGAATTGAGATTCTTCACCTCGGTCCGGTTCGCCGACAGCGTCCCGTCCGGTCGCCGTATGGAGATGTTCGCGTCGCACCGAAGCTGCCCCTTCTCCATATCCCCCTCGCAGACATCCAGATATCGCAGCGCCTGGCGGATCGATCGGACCACCGACGCCGCTGCCTGCGGGCTGGCCAGCTCCGGCTCCGTGACTATCTCCGCCAATGGCGCTCCGCACCGGTTATAGTCCACCTTGGTCTTATGTGTGGCATCATGCAGCAGCTTGCCCGCATCCTCCTCCAGGTGTACTCGTTGCAACCGACAACACCGCCAGTCACCATCTTCATCCACGTATGCTACCTCCCCGCCGGTGCCCAGCGGACGGTCATACTGCGTAATCTGATACCCCTTGGGAAGGTCTGGATAAAAGTAATTCTTGCGTGCAAACGCTGAGCGCTCCGCCACCATCCCCCCGAACGCGACAATCACCTGCGCGGCCAACCGCACCGCGGCCTCGTTGAGCACCGGCAACGCGCCCGGCAGGCCCAGACAAACGGGACAGGTCACGCTGTTGGGCGGTTGCCCGTAGCTGTTCGCACAGCCACAGAAGATCTTCGATTCCGTCGCCAGTTGTGCGTGGATCTCCAGCCCAATCACGGGCTGCAATTCGCTTGCGGACATTCCTTGCCTCTCCACAATAAACTCGGAATATACCAATCACCCCAATCCGAGTCAAACCCGCAACACGCCCCGGCGATCAGCCACCCGGCGCAATTGTCTCAAGGAACTGTTTAACCGATCGCTCGAACCGCTCTGGCGCCTCCAGGTTAATCATATGCCCCACATCCTCGAACACCTGCAGTCGAGAATTCGGCAAGCGTTTGTCCAGCTTGTGCGCCAGCGGTAGAAAAATCCTGTCCAGCGTGCCCGCCAGTAACAGCGTCGGCGTCTCAATCCGATGCACGTTCTGAAGGTCATTCGATTTCGGGTACTTGCCCCGCATCGGGTCCGCCCAGATCGCCCCCGAGTGCTCATCGATCATCCGCTGCATCAAATCGCGAATCCGTCGCTTCTCCGAGGTGTAGTAAGACAACGTCGTACGCTTCCATTTCTCGCGCGCAGCCTCCAATCCCTTCTCGCGGGCAGCCTGGTCCACCAACTGGATCTTCTTGCCGACACCGTACCCCGCCGCCCCGGTGCTCACCAGCGTCATCGACCTGAGCCGCTCCGGGTACGCCAGCGCAAACCCGATCGCCGTCACGCCTCCCATCGACAATCCCACTACATGCGCTCGTTCCAGCCCGAGCGCATCGATGAATGCTCGCAAGTGCTCTACCCTATCGTCCCGACCGTAACCCGTGTCCGGTGTACTCGATTTGCCGTGCCCGAGCGCATCATACGCAATGGCCCGCCAACCTCGCCCGAACACCTCCAGCTCGCACTCCCACTGGCGAATATCCAGCGTGAACCCATGCAGGAAGATAACTGGTTCCCCCTTGCCGTTCTCTTCGTAGTACAGCTTCAGTTCATTGGGGATCCTGGCATAGGGCATTTATCGCAAATCCTCCAGTATCTGTGCAACTTCGAGCACCCGATAGTCCTCCCACCGCTGACCGATGACCTGTACCCCAACCGGCAGGTTTTCATCTCGACTCCCAAACGGCACACTCACTGCCGGGAGCCCAGCCAGACTTGCCGGCACCGTCAGCAGATCAGCAGCGTACATTGCCGAGGGATCCTCTGCATACTCACCTCGCCGAAATGGCTCACTCGGCGCGGTCGGCATCACCACGAAATCAGCCTGCTCGAAAACGCTTCTAAACTGTTCGGCCGCGCGCTGCCTGGCGGCAGTGGCTCGATTGTAGAACTCATCCACATACCCCGCCGACAACGCATGTGTCCCCAGCAAGATCCGTCGCTTAACCTCATCGCCAAGCGCCTCGCCACGAGACCGCTCATACATCTCGAGCAGTGTCTCCACGCGCTCGGCGCGGTACCCATAACGTACGCCATCATAGCGTGCCAGGTTCGATGATGCTTCCGCAGCCGCAATCAGATAGTACGCGGCCAGCGCATCCTCACCGAACGGCAATGACACTTCCTCAACCCGGTGCCCCGCCGCCACCAATCGTGCGAGCGCTGCCTTGACAACAGCCGCCACCGATTCCGTCACCGGCGCCTCCAGCGACTCTTTCACTACCGCGAACTCATAGCGTGCGCCCTCTGCGGCACGTTGTGGCGCCTCTAGACCAGCGACCGCTGTCATATCATTCTCGTCCGATCCGGCTATCACCTCCAGCGCCAGCCTGAGGTCGTTCGCCGTCCGGGCCAGTGGCCCCACCTGGTCCATCGAGCTGGCAAAGGCCGCCAGGCCATAGCGAGACACCGCCCCATACGTCGGGCGAAAACCCATCACATCACAAAACGATGCCGGCTGGCGTATTGATCCCCCCGTATCACTGCCCAGCGCCAGTGGCACCATACCCGCCCCGACCGCCGCGGCGGAACCACTTGAGGATCCCCCGGGCGACAACTCGTCCTGAACCGGATTCAGCGTTGGCCCAAAACGAGAATACTCACCGCTGGATCCCATCCCGAACTCATCGAGGTTCGTCTTGCCCACCAGAATCGCGCCCGCCGCCAGCATCCGACGTACCGTCATTGCCGTGTACGGCGGCATCCAGTCAGCCAGCATCTGTGAACCGCAGGTGGTTGGGGCCGAGGCGACACAGATATTGTCCTTCACCGCCACCGGAACGCCCAGCAATGGACGGTCCAGCCCGATTCCGGCCGCGACCTCCTGATCGATCTGCCACGCTCGGCGTCGTGAGAGTTCTTCGCATGTTGTGATAAACGCGTTGAGACGTGCCCCTTCCCCCGCGATTCGCGTCAGCGACTGCTCCACCACCTCCGAGACCGAGATAGTGCGCTCGCGTACCTGCTGCACAATCTGTGTTGCCGAGTCGTTCATGTGCGCCAAAGTAGTACGCTATCGGCGCTCAGGCAATAGTCTATCTGCTGACAGTGCCTGTAGAGAGGGGCCGGTAGCCCTCCGCTCCTACGACGTGCTCTTGCAGAGACGCTATTTCTACTCGCGGCATACCTCCATCCCCGTCTCTACACCACGCGCACATCAGGCGGCACAAACGGGGTGGCCCGAGCTGTCCAACACGGCTACAATAGAGAGGTAGCGCAGAATGCCAAAGGCGTTCTGCGTACTCTCCCCCGTGTAATCTCTGGATAGAGCAGGAAACCAACAGCCTCCCGCGATCGAAGATACCCAGTCTACTCAACCCGGCGCACATCGACAGCCAGACCTTGCGCCCCATGTCCAGTGCTGTCGCCACCCTGGCCCCCGAGGCCCGGCTGACCGTGGTAGAACTGCACATCGGTGAGCTGCGGCGCCTGAGTGCTTGAATATGCAATGCCGACACACCAGCCGCCGGCGCCACCGCCGCCGCGACCTCCTGTGCCACCATCACCGC
>WJKG01000209.1 GCA_014729205.1 candidate division GN15 bacterium
CCGGCGATCATGTTCCTGGAATCGATCAAGCCGATGAACTTCATTGGTTCTCAGGTGATGGTGTTCTTCGAACCGGTGGTGCAGTCCGTCTTCACCTTCAAAGACTACACCGTCTTCCGTGAGGCTCTGGAAAAGCGCGAATCAGTGGAAATCCTGCTGCAGAAAATCGAGGCCCGCGATGCTGTAGCGCTCAAACGCGAGAAACGGGTCAAGGCCTACATGAAAGAGCAGAAGAAGAACTGGAAGTGGTACCAGCGCTACCTGGGCGTATTCCAACCCAAGGTGGAGATCCCACAGGAAGTCATCGAGGGCCCCCCAGAGGATGAGAGCGACCAGAACGACAAGGATACCGGCGATAAGAAGAAGTGATCAACACAAGCTGTCATCAAATCGAAACAGGCGAGCCAGTTGGCTCGCCTGTTGTGTTATCTGTAATTGTCCGGGTGCTTAGATGTCCAGGTTGCGAACGTACTTGGCATTGTCCTGGATGAATTGACTGCGCGGGGCGGTCTCGCTACCCATAAGAATGCTGAACAGATGGTCGGCCTCCGCGGCATCGTCGAGCGTTACCTGGAGCATCGTCCGGCTCTCCGGATCCATGGTGGTTTTCCACAACTGCTCCGGGTTCATTTCACCAAGACCCTTGTAGCGCTGCAGGCTCACGCCGCTGTCGGGCATGCTCTTGAGCGCCTGTTCTTTCTCCTTGTCAGAGAAGACGTACTTCTCAGTCTTGCCGTGCTTCAACCGGTAAAGCGGCGGCTGCGCAATATATACAAAGCCCCGGTCGATCAATCCCCGCATATAGCGGAAGAAGAACGTAAGCAACAGGGTGCGGATATGCGAGCCGTCGATGTCAGCATCGGTCATGACCACGATCTTGTGATACCGCACACGGTCAGGGTCGAATTCATCGCCCACACCACATCCAAGGGCCGTGATGATGGAGCGAATCTCATTGTTAGAGAGAATCTTGTCCAGACGCGCCTTCTCCACATTGAGGATCTTACCGCGAAGCGGCAGGATGGCCTGGAAACGACGGTCACGACCCTGCTTTGCAGAGCCACCGGCGGAGTCACCCTCTACAATGTATATCTCGCATGATTCGGGATCCCGCATGGAACAGTCGGCCAGCTTGCCGGGCAAAGCGGCACTGTCCAGCGCCGTCTTGCGCCGGGTCAGTTCCTTGGCCTTGCGCGCTGCCTCACGAGCCATAGCGGCCTGAACCAGCTTGTCGACGATCTTCCGACCCACGGGTGGGTTCTCCTCGAAGAACTCGCCCAGGAACTCGTTGGTGACACTCTCGACAATCCCCTTGACCTCGGAATTACCCAGCTTGGTCTTGGTCTGACCCTCGAACTGCGGATCCTCGACACGCACCGACACGACGGCCGTGAGTCCCTCACGCGCGTCATCCCCCATCAGCGTCATGCCGTTACCGTTTTTGCCATTCTTGCCGCGAACCTTGACGAGGTTGTTCTTGTGGGCGTAATGGTTGATAGAGCGCGTCAGCGCGGTGCGAAAGCCGGTCAGATGCGTACCACCCTCAATCGTGTTGATATTGTTCACGTACGAGTAGACCGATTCCGAATAGCCGTCATTGTACTGTATCGCGGCCTCGACCTCGACACCATCGCGCGAGCGCTGGAAATGAACCGGCTTGCGAAACAGGGGTGTCTTATTCTCGTTGAGGTACTCGACAAAGGAGGACAGCCCGCCCTTGGCCAGAAAGTTCGTCTCCTTGCCGGTTCGGTGGTCCTTCAGGACAATCTCCAGTCCCTGATTCAGAAAGGCCAGTTCCCGCAACCGGGAAGCAATGATATCGAACTTGAACTCGGTGTTCTTGAATATCTCATCATCGGGCACAAAGGTGGTGCGTGTCCCTGTCTTCTTGCGCGTTCCAGTCTTCTTTACGGGCGCCAGTGCTTTGCCTCGTGCGTACTTCTGAATATACACCACACCGTCACGGCACACCTCGACCTCGCACGCCTTGGATAGCGCATTGACAACCGATACACCAACACCGTGCAGACCGCCGGAGACCTTGTAGGTCTGATGGTCGAACTTGCCACCCGCGTGCAGAGTGGTCATGACGACCTCGAGAGCACTCACCTTCTTTTCCGGATGCTTCTCCACTGGAATACCACGACCATTATCGGTCACAGTCACTGCGCCGGACTTCTCTACCTCGACAACAATCTTGGTGCAGAAACCAGCCATCGCTTCGTCGACAGAGTTATCGACAACCTCGTACACCATGTGATGCAGGCCGCGCTGGCCCACATCGCCGATGTACATGGCGGGACGTCGACGAACCGCTTCCAGTCCGGCAAGGATCTTGATCTGCTTGGCTGAGTAGTCGTCGGACCTCGTCTGCTTCTTTTTCGTCTTTACCTCTTTGGCATTGGTTGCCATTCGTCGTGTCATCCTTTCTCTCCACGTACCATGCGAAGGCGCTTGACACTTCGACCTCCCGGGTGGTCGTGGATCTTACTGAGTATCATTTCGGACTGCATTTGGAGCTCCTGACGCCAGGTATCGCTGGGCACGGCGACTGTCAGCACTCCGTCATCGAACGCTATGGCCCGGGCGTTGCGGGCGATTTGTTCGCCTACGATCTCCGGCCAGCGTGTTACCACCGACCAGCCATAAAACCGCCGGGATTGACCCAGCGAGGCCATTAATCTGTCGATGATACCGGCTATCTGACGTGGTTTACCGGAGGCTCTTTCGGTCCGAGAAGTCACTTGCATTTCCTATCTTCTTAAACACTTAAAAGTACGAATTGTTGAAACTAAATGCAAGTAAAAACGGGGCTGTATCGCGTTGTGGTATAATCAGTTACAATGGATGGAGAGTGGCGATTTGAACCCCTCTCGAATACCCCTGCCAACCACAAAAAAAGCGGCAGACGTAGACCGTCTGCCGCACCGGGATTGCGCCCTGGCGATCTTCCCTGTGGAGCTCCTGTCAGACTCCAACTACCGCTGAAGGACGCATCACCACCTGCTTTTCTCAACGTTTTCGGATCTCACCCGAGCCAGCTACATGCGTCGACGTATGCTTGGGGTCACCGTAATAACGGATGTCACCGCTACCATAAACTGACCCGTCGAAATTCTCCGTGGCCCATACCGATACATCACCGGAACCCATGATTCGCACCGAGGCGTCGCGAGCCGAGAGGTCCCTGGCGTTGACATCGCCGGATCCACGGACATTGACCTCGAGTTCTTCAACGGCGCCGCGCAGAATGAGGTCACCGGAACCAGCAAGGTCGTAGGCAAATGAACCACCGTTGAGATTCTCTACCACCACGTCGCCGGAACCGGCCAAACGTACAGCTTTGATGTCATTGGTAGTAATCTCTATCCGGCAACTGAGAGAAGCCGAGTACGAAATGTCCCTCTTGCTGCCAATGTACAGTGTGCCACCATCCACTTCGGTTTCAATGACGTCTACCAGGTTGTCGTCGAAGATGACTTCAACCGACTGCTCATCTCCAATGGTGATATGCAAATCGGTCGAGCCGGTATGCTTGATGCAGTCGAAGTCGGGAAGGTCTCGTGATTGCGTAACTATGTTGCCGGAGCCCTCAATACGGTCCTTACCCCAGTCGAACAGGCCACCGGCCTGAGCGTTTCCAACCGCCATTACGAGTAGTGCGGCCATTAGAAAGGCAAGTGAGCGGGGATGCCTCATCGTTTTCTCCTTGCAGTGGTGTTGTCTGCGTGTCTCGATTCTAACCTACGAGTGCCGTGCGGGAAGGTTGCTCCAAAATCTCCACCACAGAAAAGCGGCGACCGCTACCGGAGGTACCCGGGACGGTCGCCGCAATCGTAAAGGATGAAGCGCGATTTACTTACACACCCCATCAGTGAAGCGGGGTGGCTGTCGTCTGGCTACGGTTCATAGGAGACGTGACGCACCGACTTGAGTTTGTCCCGATTGGGGTGTTTTGCTGATGGGATGTAGAAGTCCGGACCTTCCCGGCGGCGCATCCGGATGGTGTAGTCCTGGCAAGCGCGGCAACGTCGGATCTTACCAATCGCCTCGCGTTTGATACGCCTCCGTCGCTTGTGGTTCGGCGCAAACACCGGCTTGTCGACGATCTCGAACTCGCTGTTGGCGTCATCAAGGTCGAACCATTGAACACCCGCCACAACATCATCGGTGCCGGGCGCATACAGGGTGGCGCCGGGGCACTCGATAAACACATACTCCTCATCCTGGTCATCTTCGAATATCCCCGAGAGGTCGCGCTCCTCGGCCTCGCACTCGGGACAGTACCAGGAATCCTCGCGGTGTTGAAGGCGAGTATTGCAGTGGCGACACAGTTTCTGTTTTCCGGTCATGTTCATTCTCGGGATACCCCCGGTCGGCGGCGGCACCCATCTCCTGCAGTGTTCGTGAACGGTTGATCAGCCCTTGAAAAGCAGTAC
>WJKG01000210.1 GCA_014729205.1 candidate division GN15 bacterium
GGGCGGAGTGATCCGACGGAAAGTGCCACAGAAACTATACCGCCCGCCTGTGCGGGTAAGGGTGAAATCGTGGTGTAAGAGACCACGGCCGACGCCAGAGATGGCGCGGTGGGTAAACCCCGTCCGGAGCAAGGCCAAATAGGGGAAGAAGGGTCTGGTTCGGCCTGTTAGTATTCCCGGGTAGGTCGCTTGGAGGTTGCAGGCAACTGTCGCCCCAGATAAATGACTGTTGTGGTCCTCTTTTATGAGGGCCTGACAGAACTCGGCTTATCCTCCTGCTTTCGTGTGCTTCCAGGAAACTGGAGGCTCACATGATTTGGGCTCAGCGGACCAAACGGCCGAAATGGGTCGTGGCACCGGAGCCTGACCCGCAGTTGGTACACTCGCTGGCCGAGAGTATCGATCTGCCGGTCAATGCCGTCAAGATTCTGGCCAATCGGAATATTGACGCACCGGAGGCGATTGAGAAGTTTCTCAATCCGCACCTGTCTGATCTGAAGGATCCCTTTGAACTGACCGGAATGAAGGCTGGTATCGAGCGCACTACGAGGGCGTTTATCGATGCCGAGCGGATCATGATCTATGGGGATTACGATGTCGACGGGATTACCGCCACGGCACTTTTGTACATGGTCCTGAACAAGCTGGGGGCCCAGGTGGATTTTTATCTGCCGAACCGACTGACCGAGGGCTACGGTCTGTCCCGCGATGGTATCGATGAGGCCAAGAGTAAGGGCGTTTCGCTCATTATCACGGTCGACACCGGTATTACTGCGGTCGAGGAAGTCATCTATGCGCAGAGCCAGGGGATCGATGTTATCGTCACGGACCACCATGAGCCCGGCGATTCCGATCCGCATGCATCGGCCATCATCAACCCGAAACAGCGGGGCTGCACCTACGGCGGCGAGTTGTCCGGTGTGGGGGTGGCATTCAAGTTCGCGCAGGCGTTGTACCGCTCGCTGGAACAGGATGAACGTGAACTGGAAGAACACCTGGATCTGGTAGCACTGGGCACGGCAGCGGATATCGTGCCGCTGGTCGGCGAGAACCGGGTGCTGACGAGTTTCGGTATTCGCCAGATTGCCCGCACGACCAAGCCGGGATTGAAGTCACTCGCGTTTGTCTCCGGGCTGATGGGCAAGCAGATCAGCACCGGACAGGTGGTATTCATTCTGGCGCCGCGCATCAATGCTCTCGGTCGTCTTGGGGATGCCCGCAAGGCGATCCGGCTTCTGGCCACGCGCGATGAGCGGATGGCCTCGGAGATTGCGCGCAAACTGGACCAGGAGAACCGTCGCCGCAAGGAGATCGACGAGGCGACGCTCAATGAAGCGCTGGCACAGATGCGTGAAGTGACCGATCTTTCGACGGACCGGGCGATAATCCTGGCCGGCGAGGAATGGCACCAGGGAGTGATTGGTATCGTGGCCAGTCGCCTGGTGGAGCGGTTCAACCTGCCGACGGTGATGATCTCGGTCTCCGATGGTGAAGGTAAAGGCTCGGCCCGGTCTATTCCCGGATTTCACCTGTGCGAGGCGCTCAAAGAGTGCGAAGATCTGCTGATCAAGTATGGTGGCCACAAGTATGCTGCCGGATTGTCGATCCGCCACGAGAACATTCCCGCCTTCCGCAAGAAGTTCATCGAAGTGTCCAACCGTATTCTCGATACCGAGGATGTGGTGCCGAAGATGATGATCGATGCGGAGATCGAGCTGGAGGAGATCGATGATCGGTTCATGAACGCTATCGAGTCCTTTTCGCCGTTCGGTCCCCAGAACATGCGGCCGGTGTTCCTCACTCGCAATTGTGAGATTATGGGCCAGCCGTACGTGGTGGGACGCAATCACCTGAAGATGCGCGTGCGAAAGGGTGACGCTGTCTTCGATGTGATCGGTTTCGGTTTTGGCGATATGGCCAAGATGATTTCTTCGCGCGGGTGCCTGGTGGATATCGTCTACGTCGTGGAGTACAACACGTACAACGATATCACGCGTAAGCAGATTCGGCTCAAAGATATCAAGCTGACTGCCGGGAGTGTTGGGCCGGGACTGTAGCATGGAGCTGCTCAAGGATTTCTACAGCGGTCGGGTGCGGGCGCTGTCCAAAGTCATCAGCCAGGTCGAAAACGAGCGCGATGGTCACAAAGACACGCTGGCTAAACTGTATGAAGATGGTGGCCGGGCGATACGTATTGGTATCACCGGCCCGCCCGGGGCCGGCAAGTCGACGCTGGTCAACGGGCTGGTTCACCAGTTTCTCGCACAGCAGAAGAAAGTGGGGATTGTTGCGGTGGATCCCACCTCGCCGTTCACCGGTGGGGCATTGCTCGGGGACCGCGTGCGCATGAATGAGTTCCCTACCGACGGTTCGGTCTTCTTTCGCTCGATGGCCACGCGCGGGCATACGGGCGGTTTGTCGGCGGCCACCAGTAATGTGAGTGTGGTGCTCGATGCGTTCGGGTACGATGTTATCCTGATCGAGACGGTCGGGGTTGGCCAGGTCGAATTGGATGTCATTGACAACTGCGATGTGGCCGTGGTGGTGCTGGTGCCGGAGTCTGGCGATGCGGTCCAGACGATGAAGGCCGGGCTGATGGAGATTGCTCACATTTTTGCCATCAATAAAGCCGATCGGGCCGGGGCTGAAGAACTGCAGAACGACCTGCAGCGGACGCTGGAACTGCGGCACCGTGAAGACGACGCCTGGCAGATCCCTGTTCTGCGCACCCAGGCGACCAGCCGCGATGGGCTCGATGCGCTGTTTGATACCGTAGGTGAGTATGTGGATTTCAGCAAGCAGCGAGGACTCTTTGAGCAGGAGCGTCGTCGACAACTGCACAAGATGCTGCTGA
>WJKG01000019.1 GCA_014729205.1 candidate division GN15 bacterium
CTATGAGGATGATACGCTCAAACTCCGGGCGGATTGGTACGACGATGGCAGTGGCCAGTGGTGGGAATACGCTGGTGGTTCGGTTATCGATTCCGACAGCTGGGGTTAACACTGTTCTATCGAAACGCTAACATTCGACCGACTTTGGGTCAATAAGGTACCGTCTTACACTCGTACGTATAGCGTAGGAAGCAGTTAACTCATTTCATAACAGTATCGTATAGCGCAGAAAAGGAGAGGACGATGCGCAGTTTTTCACGGTATTTGCTTGCCGGTCTACTTATGCTGGGACTGATGACCGGTTGTGGGGGCGATGACGACGGCGGCTCAACAGGATCGAATCCACAGGGCAGTGAGCTCTCGCAGCTACAGCTAACTATGCCTACCGCTTTGTCTGGTAACAATGACCCCGGTGCACAGGTAGCTGCTGGTTTCATCACCCAGTTCAATGCCCTTGCTGAGAGCTTCCGTGGTTACTTCACACCGCCCTCAGGCGCCATAAAGGAGTCAGTGCCGACCCTGGCTTCAGACGACATCTGGACCTGGACGCAGGGTAGCCAGACCTGGGTACTGACCTATCAGGAGTCCGCGAGCAATCGCCAATGGACTCTCAAAGTCAACAACGAGACGCTCATGGAAGCGTATGAGCTGACCGATGGCAGCTACGGCTACTTCAACATCTACGACCTCAGCGCCGATGAGCTGATCTTCCACTGGGAGTGGCAGACTGGTCCTGCCAATTCTATCTCTTATCTGATGGAGTCCGACTACATGAAGCTGACGGTAGACGTTAATGGCAACGGCTCCGGCACCATCAATTACTATGAGAGCAACACGCTTGCTTTCGAATGTAACTGGACCACCTCTGGCGGTAGCTGGACTGATTACCGTACTAACGATGGCGGCAACTGGTAAACTACCCAACTGGACTCAGAATAGACTGCTAGCTATGCGGCGTGTCGGGATTCTCTGACACGCCGCTTTCTTGTGCCCATGCGCACCTTTTGCACATATTGCCCGCCTGGCGGTCCACATCGGTGAACGACCGTACACAACCTCCCGAAATAGAGAGTAACCGAGATGATCTGAACCGAAATCCTGTCCGACAGGCGGGGTTGTCCACTCTGGGAGGTACGCAACAATGTTCCTGAACAAGACAAGTATGCTTCTGCTGCTTCTGGTCGCGATGTTGGCTTTTGGCTGCTCCAGCAGCGACAATGTCACCAACACCGACCTGACCACCGGCGACCTGGTCACGCCGGATGAGATAACAGTGCCCGCCAATTTGCAGGCAGCCGCTGACGCGGGCGACGAGGGCGCACAGGCGATAGTGCAGTTGATACAGGGTATCGATGAGCTCGATTCGCTCTCGACCATGATGCAACCACCGCCGCAGGCGACGGTGATTGACGCTCCCGCCTTTGCCCCGACAGCCGATTCAAGCTGGCAGTGGGACGAGAACGGTGTAACCTACACCCTGACTTTCACTCAGACTAGCACTGAGTATCAATGGGATCTGGTCGCCGACGGCTCAACGCAGGTCTTCACTTATGATAACTTCACGGTCGCCGAGATGACCGAGGCCAAAGACGGCTCCAGCGGATCTTTCGCCATGTATTTCATCATGTTCGAGGGGCTCTCAATGAGCTTCGACTGGACAGCTACCTCGAGTGTGTTGACCCTGAATATGTTCGTTGGTACGGACACTGACTACGTGCAGATGAACGCCACTGTCAACTCCGACGGCTCCGGACAGATTCTGGTCTATGACGGCTCGGCACTGGCTGCCAAGGTTGTATGGACCTCTAATGGTAACGGTCAGTGGTGGAACTACGATACTGGCGAGAACGGCTCGTTCTAGTATCGCTGCTACTTCATACGGGAAAGCCACAAACGGCGGGACGGGATTTCGGCCCGCCGTTTGTGTTTCCGGAGGAGATTGGAGGCAGTATCTCAATCATCCTGGCTTGATGGTCTTGTCGCAGTGTTCGCTGTATCCCGTTCTGGCACGACCTGCATGATACGCTCTACCGGCCACGCTTGCGGGCCACCGTAGACTCCCAGATGAGAGATGCTACCATCGGGATTGTAGATCGCCGAGTCGCCTGCGTGGCGGGTAGGGGATTCAGGGGCCGGCCGGACGTCGTCCGGCCCCAGGAATTCCGGGTCGACACTCAGGTTACCATGCAGGCCAGTTTGATCCCAGATTGCTTCGTAGTTGCCTGCAACGTTGTCCCACACCAGGTTATTGCTGAAATCCCATTTGGCCCAATCACCATAGTTCCAGACCCCCACACACGGGCATACCCACTGGTCGCGCCAGCCATTGCCGACGATGATGTTGTTGACCATTCGCCCAAATGACTCGGTGGACCAGGGGGCTACCCCGCAGTTGCCATTGCGGTACACGATGTTGTTGGCGATATCCATATACGACTGGCCGGTGGCAATCATCCCCCATCCCAGATTGTCATGGACGAGGTTGTTGCGAGCAATCACCCAACTGGTACCAAACGCGCCAATTCCCTTCCAGTATCCGGCTATTTCGTTGCGGTAGGCGACGCAAGTGGCATCCCAGGTGACGCCGATTCCAGCCCCACGCCCATCTTGGATCAAGCAATCGCTCACGTGGGCCGAGGCGCCACGGTAGAGCGCAACGCCGTCCCAACCGTTGTCGATTATCCTGCAGTTGCGCAGCTCGATATCGGCACCCTCGCGTCCGAACACCCCCCCGATCCCCACAACAACGGTATCGAGACGATGTCTATTCCCGCTTATCTGGCAGTCCTCGATCAGTACGCGCGAACGACGTACCACAATTCCCGCATCGGTCGCCCGACCGTCGGGATCACGGCGACCATCGGTGACAGTCAGATGGCGCAACTCGGTGTTCTCGGAATCCTCGATATACACGCCGTAGCCTGCTCTGGTCAGCAGCCGGGTCGACTCGGCTCCGCTGCCGACCAATACGAGCCCCTTGCCGCTGATGACGAATCCCGTGGTCGCGGTAACCTCGGTTTGCGGGTCAAGGCAGTTGCCACACAGGGGTTCAACTAGCTCCTGCGGCCGGGCTATGTAGTCGGCGGCGGCCAGGCGCAGGGTGTCGCCATCGGCTGCCCGGTCAATAGTCTGTTGCAGATTGTCGGCTGCGGCAACATCCCAGACAGCCGCTTCACCCGGTTTCAGGCCGGTCAGACTCAGGACCAGCACCAGCAGAGTTGTCTTCGTCTTCATATCCGGAAAGAGAAGAACAATATATGGATAGGCAAACAAAAAGTCGGAAACGGGCCGGAGCGGGAACCTTGTCTGGACGCCACTGGTTAAACAGCCATTGGAAGATAGTTACCCGAGGGTAATTCAGGAGTACTTGTGAAGCTGACAGCGGTCCAGGAGGACTATCTTGAGGCAGTCTACCGGTTGGAACAGGCCGGTGAGCCGGGTACGGTGCGAGTCAAAGACATCGCCGACCGTCTCGGTACGCGTTTGCCCACAGTGACTCGGACAGTCAAGAAACTAACCAGTATGGGTTTGTTCATCCATGCCGCTCGAGGCGCCGTAGAGCTATCCCCTCAGGGACAGCAGATTGCGGCCGCGATAGTGCATCGCCACGATGATCTGCTTCGCTTCTTGACAGAGATACTGGGTGTCGATGCAAAGGTGGCCGAGACTGATACCTGCCGGGTGGAGCATGGATTGTCGGCGGAGACCTCGCAGCGATTGCACGAGTTTTTGTTGTTCCTGGACGGCATTGAGGATAACGAGCGGAAATGGCTCGGGCGGTTCTTCAAGGCTGGAGCTCGAGAAGAAGAGGTATTTGGCAACTTGCCCGAGGGCAGGACTATGGGATGGAGGACCTGAGAAGATGAGTCACCAACGAATCGCAGCTATGCTACTCTCACTTGCGCTGGCCGTTGTCCCTCTGGTCGGCTGTGGCGGGGAATCCGCACAGGACGCCGACGGCACACTGCATGTTGTCGCGACTACCGGTATGATAGGCGATGCTGTAGAAGTCATTGCCGGAGAGCATGTTGACATCTACACGATGATGGGACCGGGAGTAGATCCGCATTTGTACAAGGCCACCAAAGGTGATCTGGACAGGCTCGACAGAGCCGATGTCATTCTCTACAACGGCCTCTATCTCGAAGCCAAGCTCGGCCAGCTTCTCAAGCGAATGGGAAGCACCCGTATTGTCGTAGCCGTCGGCGAGGTCATTGACGACTCGCTGTTGCAATATCCGGACGGTGCTGAGGGTCACGCCGATCCTCACATCTGGTTTGATCTCTCGTTGTGGCGCGAAGCCGTAGCGGAAATAGGCCAGGTCGTTGCCGAGGCCGACCCGACCAATGCTGGTGTTTACTCGCAGGCAGCAGCGGCTTACGATGATTCACTGGCCATGCTGCACGAATGGACCGCCGAACAGATTGGCCAGATACCGGACAAACAGCGGTTGCTCATTACCGCTCATGACGCGTTCGGTTACTTTGGCGCCGCCTATGATATTGAAGTCATGGGCCTGCAGGGTATCTCTACGGTGAGCGAGGCCGGGCTCTATGATGTCACGCGACTGGTTGACCTGATTGTCAATCGTGGTATCAAGGCGGTCTTTGTTGAATCGTCGGTGCCCCAGAAGGCTATCGAGTCGGTCGTGCAGGGATGCCGGGAGCGGGGACATCAGGTACAAATCGGCGGTGAGCTCTTTTCCGATGCGATGGGGGAAGAGGGTACACCCGAGGGAACCTACCTGGGTATGGTTCGCCATAACGTCAACACCATCGTATCATCGCTGAAGTGAATCAGGAGCATTCAAACGTGAGCACCGCACCACCAGTTGAAGTACATGACTTGACGGTTGCCTATCGCCGCAAACCGGTCCTGTGGGATGTTGATTTCGATCTGCCTGAGGGCAAACTTATAGGGCTGGTCGGCCCCAACGGTGCCGGCAAGTCAACCCTGATCAAGGCCATCATGGGTATGCTCCCCCTGGTCTCCGGTTATGTAAAGGTGTATGGAAAGTCCCTCGAGAAGCAAAGACAACTGGTTGGCTATGTACCGCAGCGAGAATCGGTAGACTGGGATTTTCCGACCGACGCTCTCGATGTGGTCATGATGGGGCGCTATGGCCGGCTTTCCCTGCTGGGTCGACCCGGTCGCGAGGACCGCGAGGTTGCGCATCGGTGTCTGGAGCAGGTGGGTATGGCTGACTTCGCCGACCGACAGATTAGCCAGCTCTCCGGCGGGCAGCAGCAGCGCGTCTTCCTGGCACGTGCTCTGGCCCAGGATGCTTCCATCTATCTGATGGACGAACCGTTTGCCGGCGTCGACGCGTCGACTGAAAAGGCCATCATCGATCTGCTCAAGTCGCTGAAGGATCAGGACAAGACCGTCCTGGTGGTGCACCACGACTTGCATACCGTCAAGGAATACTTCGACTGGATGATGCTGCTGAACATGCGCCTCGTGAAAGCTGGACCTACCGATGAAGTCTTCACGCAGGAGAACCTGCGTGAAGCGTACGGCGGTAAGCTGAATCTGCTCAGTGAAGCTGCCGAGCGTGCGACAGAGCAACTGCGGCAATAGGAGCCTTCTTGTGGATTTCTGGGATGCGACCATACGGTTCTTCTCACTGACCGATGCCAATGTACGCTGGGTGGTCCTTGGCTCGGCGCTGCTCGGCGGTGCCGCCGGTGGTCTGGGGGCGTTTGCCTTCCTGCAGCGCAAATCGCTGCTGGGTGACGTTCTCGCGCATGCAGCCCTGCCCGGAGTTGGGCTGGCCTTTCTGATAATCGGCACCAAGCAATTCGCATTCCTGTTGTTGGGCGCGGCAGTCGCGGCCTGGCTGGGAGCGCTGGCGATCAACGCCATCATGCGCCATACGAAGATCAAACAGGATGCCGCCCTGGGCATCGTGCTGAGTACCTTCTTCGGTCTGGGAATCGTGATCCTTACCTATATACAGAAGACCGGAGTCGGCAGCCAATCGGGCCTGAACGTATTCCTGTTCGGGCAGGCCGCCGCTATGGGACCAGACGACGTCAAGATACTCGCTGTAGTCGGCGCATTGTTGCTCATTGTCATGGGCGCAGCGTTCGGGCGATTCAAGCTCATCACTTTCGACGCCGGCTTCGCTCGATCAGCTGGCATAAGGGTCGGCTGGTGGCAGTTTCTGCTTACGACAATGATTGTCCTCGCAGTTGTAATCGGTCTGCAGGCAGTCGGCGTTGTGCTGATGGCTGCCCTCCTGGTGATCCCGGCCGCATCAGCGCGACAATGGACCGACCGCCTCGGCCTGCTCATTGTCCTGGCTTCGATATTTGGAATCGTGTCAGGTGTCCTTGGCGCATACTTCTCATCGCTCGCCCCGCGGCTCCCCACCGGTCCCTTTGTGGTGGTGGCGGTCTCGGTCGTGTTTCTGTTTTCCATACTCTTCGCGCCCCAGCGGGGACTGGTCAGCCGGTGGAGACAACACCTGCAGAACCGTCGCAAGATGTCCGACGACCACATACTCAAGGTACTCTTCAAAGCGTGCGGAGAATCCGGGGCTCCGGCTAATGCTCGCTCACCTGAGGAGATTGCCGATTTGTGGTCGTTCACTATGAGTGAACTCCGCTCAGGGCTGAAGCGCCTGACTCGAAGAGGCCTGCTGAACAAGGTCGATGGCAACCGCTTTTGCCTCACTCCCGACGGCCACAGCGCCGGGGCGGCTGTCGTCAGGCGCCACCGATTGTGGGAGGTCTATCTGACCCGATATCTGGATTTGCCGCATGATCATGTTCACCGTGACGCGGAGGATATGGAACATATCATGACGCCACAGATGGAGAAGCAACTCGAAGAACTCCTTGATCGGCCCGAGCGGGATCCGCACGATCAGGTTATCCCATACGAACCTCGTGAGGCTGAGCGATGAGTGCGGAATTCTGGGTCATCATAACCGCCATACTGGCCGCTGTAACGTGCGGGTGGATCGGTTCCTTTCTTGTGCTCCGGCAGAACTCCATGCTCGGCGATGCCATCTCCCACGCGGTGCTGCCGGGATTGGTGGTCGGATTTCTACTGACTTCCAGCAGGGCGGTAATACCGATGGTGATTGGCGCTGCCGCCATGGGTTTGCTGACGGCCTATCTGACCGAGGTGCTCAAGCGAAGCGGACGCGTCTACGGCGATGCCGCCCTGACTGTCACCTTTACGCTCCTGTTTGCCATCGGCGTGATACTGGTATCGGCCTATACCGGGCAAATAGACCTGGATCAAGAGTGCGTTTTGTACGGCGAGATCGCCTATGTACCCTGGGACCGATTGATTATGGGCACTGCTGATCTGGGACCCCGGCCCGTCTGGATTCTCAGTTCGGCTCTGGTGCTCAATGTGCTATTCGTGCTACTGTTCTATAAGCAACTCAAGATTACATCGTTCGACCCGCAAATGGCGCAGGCAGTCGGTATCTCTCCCCGGAGATGGCACTACTTGTTGATGGCTATGGTGTCGCTGACCGTGGTCGCTGCGTTCGAACTGGTTGGGGCCATTTTGGTTGTGGCCATGTTGATTATTCCCGGGGCAGTGGCTACCTTGCTTACACATCGACTGCCACTGGTACTGGCGCTGACAGTGGTCGTGGGCGCTATTTCAGCAGTCGGAGGCTACTACGCCGCTTCCGTATTCGACGCTTCCATTGCGGGATTTATGGCAGTAGTCGGTGGCATCGTGTTCATTCTAGCAGCGTTTGGATCGCGAATGCTGGCTCGCTTGCAGACATAGGAGATATTCGGGGGTAATCCGTGGTACGCGCGGGGGTAATCAATTCAAGACAGCATTTCAGGCCATGTCGCACTACGCCGTGGGTAGCCGGCACATGTGAGGCAGTGAACCACATCAGATCGCGCCGGATGCGGATTGTTGGCTCGATTGGTCTGCCCAACTGGGACCTGCCCACCTGCCTGGCGCTCAAACACGAAATACCAGTCGACCTGGTCGTCGCACAGCACGCTACCACCGAATCCGAATTGCGCGTTCGTGCCGAAACTTACCTTGGATGCGCCCTTCCTGACACCTGGCGATTCTTTGGACCGGAGGCTGATCGCAAAGTCAGCAAGCCAAAACAACTATGGCTCATGCGAGATGATCAAGTTGTTGAAATGGCCGATGTTCTTATCCCTGTCTCCGTCCGGCCGAAAGGCAAGATGCACAGCATGGTCGAGGCAACAGGGAATGAATCCCGAATCGAACGATCGTTCGAGGTGGCCTATCAACGCCGCGCGGAGAAGCTGGCGTATCACATAAGCTCCGAGCATCTCAATCCAGACCTGCGCGAGTTGCACCGGGAATACCTCGTGCACTATACGCGAGGGTGCAGCGGGCCCTGGCCCGATGAAACCATCGTGGACTACTACAGCGCCATCGTCACGTCGGATGCCTATCCAAGGAACGCACCGGCCACGCTCACTCACATTGCCCGGACGGGGAAGATCATCGGCTCGAGTCGGCACATGCCGGAGAACCTGCCTTGTGTTTCGTTCACGGCCCTGCCCGTGAGCGAAGCGCTGAGTTTGATGCGTTGGCGCGCACGTTACCGACAGATGTCGCTGGAGCCTTACGGGGTCGCGGTGCGACGATCTGCTGCCGAACGACTTGGCCTCCGGCCAGTCGTATACTATGACAGCACACAGACCAAGCCGGAGTCACGAGACATCTGGCGGTGGCAGTCAACAGGAGTGAAGACCGATTGGCGGGCCGAGCAGGAGTGGCGTGTAATCGGGGATGTTTGTCTGAGAGAGATTCCTGCGAATTGCATCGCGCTTCTGTGCCATACCCCCGCCGAGGCTCGGCTGGTGGAAGAGGTCACCGGTTACAAGACGTTTCCCGTCGTGGTTTGAGAGCTACTGTGACGAAGAGAACTCTTCACAATTCAGCGGTGGCTGGCCACCACCAAAGAGATAATTGACCATGTAGGTAACATCGGTTATGTCGATTGCCTCATCGCCATTGGCATTGGCTTCCTCGGGGCAATCGAGATCAGTAGTTCCGAAGAACAGATAGGCGACGAACTTGGTTAAATCGGTCACATCGACATTGTCATCGGGGTCGTTGTTGACATTGCCCCGCATGCCAATGCAACAGCTCGCAAGCAGGCTGTCATAAAGCGTCTGCGCTCGCTCGGCAGCATCGGTGACAGCAGAGAAGTCGTTGGCCCCGAAGAGGGCAAAAGCTACTGTATCAGTTTCGCCGGACATGAGGTTCAACGGACCCGCGGCCACCAGTTGCCACAGGTCAGTGCGGATATTCTTGTACGTGTTAGCTGTCGAGAGACCGTCGGAAAGGGCAGCATACTTCTCCTGCTCGGTGAAGCCCTGTGGGAAGTAAACGACCTCACCTTCGCCCGTATACGCTGTCACAGTAGCATGATCGACTACCTTGATAGCCCGATATCGACTCTTCACACTCCCTGAATTGTACGCCATCCAGGCGAACTCATCGACCATCTCGTATCCACCGGAGTTGGCCGAATAGCTCAGAATATCCCAGTCGAGGTAGATGCCAAAGTAGATGCCGCCCACGTTGTAGGGGTTGGTGTTGGTGACCGCGTACTGTAGCAGGATTATGTCATTGTTGGGTGGCGATGTCATAGCATACGTTGCCTGCTCTATGCGCAGTCCCAGAGACTGGTCGGAACGCTCGTCGGAAAACACGCTGAACGTCTCCTGATCAAAACGGCCGCCCGGTTCTGTCAGCACGATATTGCCACCCGGCTCCACAGCGAAATCACCGTCCGGTTCACCGGCAACATTGCGGACGCCATCTACCAGGAAGAAATCGTCGGTGCCGACAATCAACCCGCTCTCATACAGTTCGTTGGCGCCTCCGTCAAAGGTGAAACCCAGACCACCGGCCGGGTACCAGGAATCGATTCCCGCGCCGAAAGTACCAAAATTGGAAACGGTGAAGTTGATACGCCCCGTCTGGTGATCAGCAAAGGCACGACTCAGTTTCGGTTCGACAAGGAAATACAGTTTGGCAGTCTTGTTGTACCCATTGCCGGAAATCTGCAAATCCAGCGATAGCACGCGGCCGGTACTGATTGTGTCCGAGGTCTGTACGCGAATAACGTCGGTTGAGCGCACTGTGTCCGCGGTCCCGATTGTACCGAACGACGCACTGCCATCCAATACCGTAAGTGATGGATCGCTACCGGTGATAGAGGCGGAGACATTGCCAACCGCAAGGCCGACATTCTTCAGTACGATGGTCCCTTCCACCAGGTCTCCGGGCTCAATGGCATCATGGTCAAACGCGTACACTCGCACATCGGGATCACCGACCGAGGGTAGAGCATTGAGAGCCGCCATGCAGTCAATCATACCCCACCCGTATTCGTTGTTGGGCAGGCTGTAACCAAAGCTACGCGATGTAGTCAAAATGGCCGTCTTGATCTCGTCGACCGTAGCGCTCGGGTTCTTCTGGCGTAGCAGGGCCACCAGGCCAGACACATGAGGCGCCGACATCGAAGTACCACTCAGCGTGCCATAGAAGCCGCTCTTGATAGTAGACCGGATAACATACCCTGGAGCCATGACGTTCGGCTTGATGGCGCCATTACACTCGGAAGGTCCCCGGCTCGACGAGCTATACACCTGCGGTGGGTTGAAATTGTGATTGATGTTGCCGACCGCGAAACAGTCAATCGAATCCAAAGCCCTGTTGGCCGGATTGCGAACTGATTGAACGGCCGGACCATCGTTACCCGCCGAGAAGATGCTCACAATCCCCAAAGCTTCGGTGTTGTCAATCATCTCCCAGAAGATGGGTGTGCAGCCAACGTCAGGTACACCCCAGCTATGGTTGATGACATCGGGAATATCGGCAATGGTATTCGGGTCACCATCAGGGTTGGCGGCCCACTCAAAGGCATCGAGAATACTGGTGCCATCGACATCGATGACCGCCGCTGAGATCCATTGTGCATCGAGAGCTACACCAACTGTATCACCAGTGATCTCATCCGATCCGACCAGGATGCCCATCACGTGAGTTCCGTGGCCGTTCCCAGCATACTCGTGCGGGAAGGGCTCGTTGTCTCGCGGATCAAACCAGGCGGCTGCAGAGTCACCGTCCTGCCCCTTCCATTTGTCAATTAGTGCCGGATGGTCGCCATCGACCCCGGTATCGAAACTGCAGATCAATCGGCCGGCCCCGGTGTACCCGGCTGCCCAGGCATCATCGGCGTTGATGAATGCCAGATTGGATTCGACCCCCGCCGTCAACTTGTCAACACGCTCAACTTTATCCGGCTCGGGCACTACAATCTCAGGCGGGGCATAGATCGACTCCACATCGCTCCGAGCCGCCAGCGCCTGCACCTGCCCGGCCGCTATCTCGACTGTCACGACGTTGGCAATCCAGTAGGGACGGATGCTCCGTGCCATTCCCTGTGCCTCAAGTGATCTCAGATCCTCGAGCAGGTCACCCTGGGAAATCCTCGCATCGGACCTCAGGCGCTCAGTTACCCGGGAGACCTTTTCGACTCGCGTCATGTCTCGATCAGCTGCCATGGCTCTGAGCTGCGGTACTTCAGTCACTCGCGGTAGCTTGATCCACACCTTGACAAACTCTACATCCGACACCCGATCGATCCGCGATGCTAACCGCGAGCCGATCTCGGCTGCCACCGAGGTTGTAGTCATGAGTATGGCGAGGGTAAAAACTGCCAGGATCAACCTACGAGCCATGCAACTGTCTCCTTGATCAAGCGGTGACCGATGACGCAGCTTTGCGCCAGCGCGGTCAAGGCCGGTTCGAGTATTCAATCTGTGGGCAGTGATGATATTTCCTGCCCCATAAACGTCTATACCACTGGCGGCGTTCGCTGATTTTCTTTGGAATTCGCCTCCAACAGACGCCGTTTCTGCTGGATTCTATTCGGATCAATGCCTTCTATCCTGTATCGGTGCTGGAGCTTAAGGTATCCAGCCCGGTGGGTACTTCTCAGCTGTTTGCTCGCCGCAAGATAGCACAGAATCCGCTTTATCACAGCCCCTTTTTGCCCTATTCTGGCTTCGTTGTAGAGAAAACCTGCATGGGAAAGGACACAGACCATGGAGCAGATCAAGGCACTGGATCGCGAGACGCTGGAGGCCATGCTGGTCGATTTTGCCAAGAACTGGTTGGCCCACGATGGCCTCTGGTTTCAGGCAGTTGAACGCAGCGAGGGAATGGAGAAGGCTATCCAGTTCGATGCTGAGGCCTGGGAGATGTTCACCCAGATCGAAGCTCGTCGAATCATGAAACTGCACGGCATACCCGAGAATCCAGGCTTGGAGGGGCTAAAGAAGGCTCTCGGTTACCGACTCTATGCGGTACTGAACAAGCAGGAGATCCGCAACGAGACCGAGGACTCATTCGAGTTCTACATGGTGGACTGCCGCGTACAATCGGCTCGCAAGCGCAAACAAATGCCGCTATTCCCCTGCAAATCAGTCGGCTTGGTGGAATACGCCGGGTTCGCGAAGACTATCGACTCTCGTATCGAGACCGAGTGTATCGGATGTCCTCCCGATCCTCAGGCCGGTCAGGAGTATTATTGCGGCTGGCGGTTTACCCTCAAGAGGTAGGCAGAACTCAGGCTATTGAAGATTCCGGAAATACTCGACGGTTTTCTCCAGGCCTGCGGTGAACTCAACCGTCGGCTTGTACCCGAAAGCGGCCAGCTTATCGATTGCCGCAAATGAGTGCTTGATGTCACCTGGCCGCGGGTCGACGTACTTAGCCTTCGTCGAAACACCAATAATCTTGCGCAGTTCATCAAGCAGGTCGTTGAGGGTGAACTGCCCGCCACAGGCAACATTGAAGTAGGTGCCCACTATCTCGTCATTGGTCGCTGCCAGGATATTGGCCTGCACGCAGTTGTCAATATAGGTGAAGTCCCGCGATTGTTCCCCGTCGCCGAATACGGTGGGCGGCTGGTCATTGAGCAGTGCCGTGATGAACTTCGGGATCACCGCGGCATACTCACTTTTCGGGTCCTGGCGGGGGCCGAAGATGTTGAAATAGCGCAAAGCGACCGTCGGGAACTGATACAATTCCCAATAAACTTTCAGATAGTACTCATTCGCCAGTTTGGTAATGGCGTACGGTGAAAGGGGGCTCGGGCGCATCGTCTCGTGTTTCGGTAGTTCCTCGGACTCGCCGTAGACCGACGATGACGATGCCGCCACCATTTTCTTCACACCGGCACGCCGGGCGCACTCCAGGACATTGAGGGTACCATCGATATTGACGGCATTGGACGTCAGCGGGTTCTTGACCGAGCGCGGTACCGAGGGTAGCGCAGCCTGATGCATGACATAGTCGATCCCCTCCATACAACCCATGACTGTCCAGAAGTCACGAATGTCTCCCTCGACAATCTCGGCCTTGTCGGCGATGTCGCTGAGGTTCTCACGTCGGCCGGAAGAGAAATTGTCCAAAACACGAACATCGTGGCCAAGCTCCGTGAGCTTGATGGCAAGGTTTGATCCAATGAATCCGGCACCGCCGGTAACCAGAAATCGCATGTCGTCCTTTCGGGCTGAGTGTCTTATTCACCTAATCTATCGGCCCGTCCCCCCAACAGGTTAACACATGGTAGGCTGCGCGTTCGAGCTTGGCAAGGGCAAGATTTGCCCACTCGAATGCTGCCGCTGCACAAATACACCAAAGTGCGAAACCTGCCTTGCCAGGTTTTCGTATATGCTAACCAGACAGGAGAAGCAGACACAAAAGCAGACATAATACACAGTAGACGCAAAGTTGCAGCCGTGCGAGGTGCAAGATGAGACGATTCGGAAGTATCACGATAGTAGCCGCCCTTCTGGTCGCCACCCTGAGCATTTGGGCCATGGCGAGTTCATCCGATAAGGACGCCTGGTTGGGTATAGCCACACAGACCGTTGATTACACACTGGCCGAAGGCTTCGATCTCGATGTTGACTATGGGGCCATTGTGAACTACGTCTACGACGACTCCCCGGCTGATAAGGCAGGCCTGCGCGATGGTGACATCATCGTCAAGGTTAACGGCAAGAAGGTCACCGGGTCTGACGATCTCATTGACACCATTGAAGATGCCGGTGTCGATTCAGAACTCAGCCTGACCGTAATGCGCGACGGTAGCGAACAGACCTTCTCCGCCGTGCTTACGGGACGTCCCGCCAAGCGCGAGCGGGTGGTTCACATCAACCGTAGTGGGCATGATCCCATCGTAATCGATATCCCTCACTTCAGTCGTGTTTACCTGGGCGTCCGCATCATGGATATGTCACGTCAGCTTGGCGATTACTTCGGGGTCGAGCAGGGCAACGGCGCCTTGATCACGGAGGTGGAGCCGGATTCACCGGCGGACAAGGCCGGGCTGAAGGCCGGCGACGTACTGGTCCGCCTCGACAAGGAACGCGTGTTTGATCGCTCCGATGTTCGCTATGTACTCGAAGACAAGGAAGCCGGTGATGTGGTTGAGGCAACTGTTATCCGTCGGGGCCAGGAAGAGACCATGAAAGTGGAGCTGGACGAGAGCAGTGAATGGTCGCACTATGGATTTGATGGCGCCCACGTCGTGGTGCCGGAGATAGATATCGACATTCCTGGCATTCCCAACCTGCAACACCTCGGACGAAACGTGCGGGTCTTCGAGGACATGGAAGACAAGAAGGAGTTTCAACGCGAGTTGAGGGAAGCCATGCGGGAGCTCCGCGAAGAGCTCAAGGATGTGCGGCGTGAGCTCGAGGTAGAGTTGAAGGAGCTTCACGAACTCCACGAGAAGGAATAGACCTAACCGCCATGGATAGATTTCGGAATATTTTCCGAGCGTAACCAACCAACCCATCCTCCTCAGCAGGCCTCGCCATTCTGGCGGGGCCTGTGTCGTTTCTTGCCAGGCAGACTACCGCATGTTTCTTTCTTGCCGCACAACATGCTCCCGCCTATATTGGCCACACTATGGCGAATTTGACTGTGGGAGAACTGCTCAGCGCCCGCGCGCAGGACCTTGAACTCACCCTGCTGACCGCCAATGAGAAGGCGCTTGAGAAACCAATCCGTAACTCCGAACTGCACCGCCCGGGCCTGGCTCTGACTGGTTTCTTTGAGCGCTTTGCCAATCGGCGCGTTCAGGTTCTCGGCGAAACGGAGATGGCCTTTATAGCTCGCCAGTCAACTGACCGCCTGCGCCAGGTGGCCAAACGTCTATTCGAGCACCAGATTCCTATGATAGTCATCAGCAAGGGTATTACGCCCCCACTGGAGTTCATCCACGTGGCCGACGAAATGCAGACGTCCATCCTCTCCAGTCGCCTTACTACCGCCGATCTCGTGACTCGACTGGCTGCCTATCTGGATCAGGTCTTTGCCCCGTCGATCAATGTGCATGGTACGCTTGTCGATGTGTACGGCGTCGGCCTGCTCTACACGGGCAAATCCGGTATCGGTAAGTCCGAGGTGGCATTGGATCTGGTCGAACGTGGACACCGGCTTGTCGCCGACGATGTCGTTAAGGTGACGCGAACCGCTCCTGATGTCATTATCGGTTCCGGGTCCGAACTGCTCGGTCACCACATGGAGATTCGAGGCGTAGGGATTATCGATGTTGAGGAGTTGTTCGGGATCCGGGCCATCAGGCTGCAAAAGCGGATCGAGGTAGAAGTACGTTTGGATCTGTGGTCGGAAACCGAGGACTACGAAAGACTGGGAATCGAGGACAAACGGACCACGGTCCTGGGTTGCTCCATTCCTATTGTGGTCGTCCCCATTTCGCCGGGCAAGAATATCACCGTGATCAGCGAAGTCATTGCCATGAACCACATGCTGAAGGTCTACGGTGAGAACTCGGCGATGGAGTTCACCAAGAAGCTCTCTCAGCGTCTGGGCCGCAAGACGCTTACAAAGGGCTATCTGGAATCGGATTTCGAGTAAGGCCACTTATTGCGGGGGAACAGAACTCCCCATGGTACTCCTGGCAAACACATCTACTGGCCTTCCCTTCACACTTGGCAAACTGTTGCTAATACCCTATAATACTGTCCTTTAGCGCGTATCCGAAGCCCCGGAACATGTAGCCGGGCAATGAGTACAAGACAGACGAAAGACTCTATAGGAAAGGATAGATGGCGACAATGACGCGAAAAACGCTATTGTTTGGTATACTTCTGGCCGTGGCCGCAGGACTTCTCTCCGGCTGTGGTTCCGATGACAAGACTCTGGCGGTGGTAGGTGATCACAAGATAACTGCCACGGAGTTCTATGATTTCTACGGCCAACAGAATCGTCAGTATGCCTCAGCGGAGGCGGAATTCCAGGCCAAGCGCGACGCTCTTGACAGCCTGATCATGGTCCGGCTGCTGGTTGGCGCCGCTTATGAGAAGGGGATAGATCAGCGCGAGGAACTGCAGCGGGTGTTGCTGGCCAACCGCGATCGCTTCCTGCTCGATGCGCTCTATGAAAACCGAATCTCCGATCAAGCGGAACCATCCGAAGCCGAAATCAAGCGCTTCTGGGACAAGCTGGAACACCGCATACGGGCTTCCCATATTCTGCTTGATGATCCCGATACCGCTCAGATGGTGCTGGAGAAACTGCAGCAGGGCGAGAGCTTTGAGAAACTGGCCTACCAGTACTCCAAGGATCCCTCGGCCAAGCGCAACAAGGGTGATCTGGGCTACTTCGTCTGGGGAGCCATGGTGCCCGAGTTCCAGGAAGCCGCCTTTCAAATGGAGGTAGGGGAAGTATCGCCACCGGTGAAGTCCCAGTTTGGCTATCATATCATCAAACTGGTGGACCGCCTGCCCAACGAGGCCCGCGCCAGTCTCGATGCCATGCACGATGAAATCGCGCAACAGCTCCAGCAGCAAAAGGAACGGGAGCTTATGGAAGAGTTCCTGGAGGAAGTCCGGCAGCGATACACCATTACAATAGATACATCGGTCTTCGAATACCTGGTGCACAAGCGCGAGCAGATCTACCCCGAGCAGATTCTCAAAGGCCTGCCCGCCGGCGACTTTGATACAGAACAGCTCGACCGCAATGAGAAAGAACTGGTGGTGGCTACCTGGGAGGGCGGCCAGATGACCTTGGACGAGTACCTGTCACGCATCAGCAACGTCTCGAATAATCTTAAACCGTCGTTCACCGCCTACGACTCGTTGGCCAACATGATCTTTGAGATCAAAAAACTGGATCTTCTCGTACTCGAGGCACACCGTCAGGGTATAGACAACGACCCCCGATATCTGCGCCGGGTGAAGCTCTTCAAAGAGTTGAACATGGCCGAGCTGATGCGCTCCGACTCAATCGCGGCCCCTATGGAACCGACCGAGGAGATGGCCCGAGCTTACTACGAAGACAATCCCGAAGAGTTTTCCACGCCACGTCGAGTACACGTGCATGAAATCATGCTCGCTGATTCTATCGAGGCCGCTCAGCTGGCCCGACAGAACTGGAGCCTGCCTGA
>WJKG01000211.1 GCA_014729205.1 candidate division GN15 bacterium
AGAGAGACCTTCTTGTTGCCGGATTGTGCCTTGTTGAACTCACTCTGGATTCCCACAAGAACGTCCAGCACTTTTGCCAACTGTTCGGGCTGATTGACTTCCCAGTCTTTCTGGGGTGCCAAACGAATCCGAGCACCGTTCGCACCGCCTCGCATGTCGGAGCCACGGAAGGTCGATGCTGACGCCCAGGCGGTTGATACCAATTCGCGAACGGACAGTCCCGAACCAAGGAGCTTGGATTTAAGGTCGGCAATGTCTTTCTGGTCAATCAGCTCGTGGTCAACTTCGGGCACCGGATCCTGCCAGATGAGCTCTTCCTCGGGCACTTCCGGGCCCAGATAGCGTGCGCGGGGGCCCATATCTCTATGTGTCAGCTTAAACCACGCCCGTGCAAAGGCATCGGCGAACTCGCTGGGGTTTTCCAGGAATCGCCGTGCAATTGGCTCATAGATCGGGTCGAACTTCAGCGAGAGGTCGGCAGTGGTCATCATTGGCCGGTGCTTAATCGACGGATCGTGAGCGTCGGGAATCATGTCTTCTTCTTCGACATCCTTGGCCAGCCACTGATTTGCCCCGGCAGGGCTCTTGACGAGTTCATAGTCGTACTTGAATAGTACCTTCAGGTAGCCCATATCCCATTTGGTTGGATTCGGCTTCCAGGCGCCCTCGATACCACTGGTGATAGTATCGCCGGCCTTGCCGCTCTTGTAACTGCTCTTCCAGCCAAGACCCTGTTCCGCAACGGCGGCAGCTTCAGGCTCCGGCCCAAGAAGGTCAGCATCGCCTGCGCCGTGACACTTGCCAAAGGTGTGGCCGCCGGCCACCAAGGCGACTGTCTCCTCGTCGTTCATAGCCATACGAGCGAATGTCTCGCGAACGTCATGCCCCGATGCCACCGGATCCGGGTTACCATCGGGTCCTTCCGGATTAACATAGATGAGACCCATCTGCACGGCGGCCAGGGGATTCTCCAGGTCTCGGTCGCCGGAGTAGCGACTGTCGGGCTTGTCGCTTGTTGCCAGCCATTCCTTTTCGGCTCCCCAGTAGGTGTCCTCCTCCGGCTCCCAGATGTCCTCGCGACCGCCTCCAAAACCGAAGGTTTCGAAACCCATCGATTCTAAAGCGCAGTTGCCGGCCAGGATCATGAGATCGGCCCAGGATAGCTTGTTGCCATATTTCTGCTTGATTGGCCAAAGCAGCCGACGTGCCTTGTCCAGATTCACGTTGTCCGGCCAGCTGTTGATAGGCGCGAATCGCTGATTCCCGGTCCCGCCACCGCCGCGGCCATCACCCATCCGGTAGGTACCGGCACTGTGCCAGGCCATACGAATGAAGAGCCCGCCGTAGTGACCCCAGTCGGCCGGCCACCAATCCTGCGAGTCGGTCATCAGGTCGTACAGGTCCTGCTTGAGGGCTTTGTAATCGAGTTTATTGAACTCTTCAGCATAATTGAAATCCTCGCCCATGGGATTGGATTTCTCCGAGTGCTGGTGCAGAATCCTCAGATTCAACTGCTCTGGCCACCAGTCCCGGTTTGAGGTCCCGCGGGTTGCCGCGCCAGTGACCGGGCACTGGCTGGCACCCTGTTTCTGTGTGTTGCTCATAACACCTCCATCATCTCAAACGTATCTGCGATTCGATTCCAAAGTTCATGTCCATACTACACGCGATTAGCAGCTCTGGATCACCACCCCGGGGCTCATTCAGAGGAAATGTGGCCTTAGATCTTGTCTAATAGGTCACAAGAACACCTGCTCTATCTGCTCTGTGAGCCGCACTATTGGTAGATTTGTGGTCGTGTGTCAGACGGAAATCCAACCGACCCGATCCCGTCAATACCGGGCTGAATACCCAACTTGAAGCACTATACGAACCGCCTGTTTTACCTGTTTAGAATACGTATTGGTTTAAACAGTGTCAATATCGATTATTGATGATAACCGTAGATGCGCTTGCTCGGTTCCGGTTGTATTTCGATGATGATGCTCGAAGAGCTCGTTTATCTGATTATGCTCATTGTATGATAATGCTCATTCTGTCGGTCCATGTCAACAGCGTAGCTGACGCTCTCCCAAAGCGACCAGGAAAACGGGTTACTGGTTGCGTTTCGGCTGGTTCTCACCGAGTGGTGTCCGGCCAGACCCAATCGGCTATGAAAACATTGGTCTCGTATCGCTTGTTGTTGTCACGGTTCGATGCAAAGACCAGCTTGGTACCATCGTGGGAGAACATCGGGAAGCCATCGAACGACTCATTATGAGTTACCTGACTAATCTCTTTGGTCTCGATGTTGATCAGGAAAAGATCGAATCGCCGCCGGTTCTCCGTGTCATGCAGGTTGGAGCTGAAGATCAGATGTTTCCCATCGGGATGAAAATACGGCCCGAAGTTGGCGGCACCGTTGTTAGTGAGGCGAATGGGTTTGCGGTCTGCCAGATTCATGATGTAGAGATCCAGCTGCGATGGCCGGATCAGTCCCTGTCTCAGCAGACGTCGGTAATCCGCCAGTTCTTCTCCTTTGGGCCGGGAGGCGCGCCAGCAAATCCATTGGCCATTGTATGAGAAGAATGCGCCGCCATCGTAGCCGGGCTGATTCGTGATCTGCTCGACATTGCTGCCGTCCGGGCTCAAGATGAAAAGCTCCAAATCGCCGGTGCGAGTGGAGGTGAAGACTATCTTGTCGCCGTCAGGCGAATAGACTGCTTCGGCATCGTAACCGGGGCTGTTGGTGAGTTGGGTGAGATTGCTGCCATCCGTGTCGGCCTGGAAGATCTCATAGCTGTCGTACAGGGCCCATACGTACCCTTGTGACATATCGGGTTCTGGAGGGCATTGCTCGCTGCCCAGATGGGTCGAAGCGTAGATAATCGAGTTGTCATCGGGGGCGATGAACGAGCATGTGGTACGGCCCAATCCGGTGGAGACCAACTGCTTGTTGATGCCATCGGCATTCATGGTGAAGATCTGATCGCAATCAAAGGTGTCGACTGTAGCCTGGTATATGAGTCGGGAGGCGTCGTAAGAGAAGTACGCTTCTGCATTCTGGCCACCGAAAGTCAGTTGGCGGACGTTGCGAAAATACTGTTCGCCTTCGAATGTAGTTGCCATAACCGGCGTGGTTGGTTCAGCCAGCCCGCCGACCGGCCGCTCAGTCCGTGCCGTATAGGGTATAAGTGCGGCGAGAAGTACCGCTGTGAGCACTGTTGTAATCTTCATGTCCATCGTTAGATTACATTCCTTTTGTGTATTCAGTTTGTCTCCTTGTTGTAAGAGTAATTCATCCACAAGCGCCAGAGTTCCAGATGTTTGCAGGGGTGGCACTGGGCAGCATATAGGGGCCGGCAGTGCACTGTCGAGAGAGACAGGTCACATTGTGTATGGTAGGTTTTGTTCCTTGAACAACGCGATCCCTGGTAGTATACTCTACTGTCAGAACAATCAGGATTTCATCAGCTACCATTCTAACTGTGAGATGCCGCTGGATCATGCTGTCCTTCCGCCGAATCAACCTCAGTCTGATTGTCGTCAGCTTCCTCATGCTCTTCGCGGAGGTCGTGCTGATCCGCTGGCTGTCGACTGAATCTCGCATTTTCGCCTATGTAAACAATCTCGTACTGCTGTCGGCTTTTCTGGGAATCGGAATAGGTTCTTACTTTGCGCATCGCAGAACTTACCCATCGGTTCTGGCCTTCTCACTTTCTGCAATACTGTTGATGATACAGCTGCCACTGAATGTCAGCATTGGGGGTGAGTCACTGCACCTGTTTCGCGACGTTCCGGTGCTGCTGTCGGCCTTTACGGATTCAGTCATCTGGTATGAGGTCACCGATGAGGTCGTACTGTGGAAGACGCTGCTCGGAATGGCCTCGGTTTTCGCGATTTTCTTCGCTGTCCTTGTCGCGTTTATTCCGCTCGGACAGATCCTGGGACGTGAGCTCGATGACCATCAGAACACTATCGCCGCCTATTCGCTTAATGTCTTTGCCAGCATCTGCGGTGTCTGGTTCCTGGCGGTGATATCATTCTACTATGCACCGCCCTGGCTATGGTTCGCTTTGATCGTAGTGCTGTTCGTTCTGCTCGTTTGGGTCCAACCGAACAGACGGCCGACTGATTATGTCTCGGCGATAGTGCTGCTGGGACTAACGGTCGGATTGCTGGTCATCCCACGAGGGGACCCTGATCGCCTCGATGTCATTTGGTCGCCGTATCAGAAGTTAAGCGTTTACGATATGGTTCACGAGCCAACCGGCATTCAGCGTGGCTACCTTCTCAATGTGAACGAAGTTGGCTATATGGGGCTGCTGGACCTCTCCGAGGAATTCGTCCTTGCCAATCCACGATTGCTGTCCATGGAGGAACGGGCTACCTCGCAATATGACATACCGTACCGGTTCAAGCCGGATGCAGAGGATGCTCTAATCCTTGGTGCTGGTGCGGGAAATGACGCGGCGGGAGCACTCAGGCACGATGTGCAGTCGGTGGATGCCGTCGAGATCGACCCGGGGATATATGAGTTGGGAAAGAAGTACCACCCAGAGGATCCGTATTCTGATCCTCGTGTCAATGTGATAATCGACGACGCTCGGGCTGTTCTGGACAGGATTGATCAAACATACGATGTGGTGTCGGTTGGTCTCCTTGACGCCCACACATTGTCGTCTTCATACAATAATATGCGGATGGATCACTATGTGTACACGCTGGAAGCGTTTGCCGCCATGCGTGACCGGCTGAAGCCCGATGGTATCCTGACGGTGGCGTTCGAGGCCAGACGATCCTGGATAAGCTTGCGATTGCATGATCTGCTTGAGAAGGTCTTTGGCCATCCGCCAACCGTGTTGAAATACCCCCACGGGCGATATGGATTCGGCGGTACAGTGTTTGTTATCGGTCGCGACAGTACTACAGTACCGGCTGCAATTGAGGCCGATGCTGATCTGAAGCGCTTTGCGATGATGTATCGCGAGCGCTTGCACACCGCCGGCAAACCGGGGGAGCGAGTCAAACTGACCACTGATGACTGGCCATATCTCTATTTGGAGTCGCCACGTATCCCCAATATGCACTTGCTGATTATGGCGATCCTTATCCTGCTGGTGCTACTGGCACGTCGCCTGATAATCAGGCGTGAGGGGGGGCTAAACTGGCATTTCTTCTTTCTTGGAGCGGCCTTCCTTCTGCTGGAATTTCAGAATATCAGCAAGTCGATCCTCCTGCTCGGATCGACCTGGCTGGTGAATTCAGTCATAATCACCGGAATACTGTTGCTGGTGCTGCTGGCGAACTTCTATGTCCATAGATTCAAACCGACCAACCTCCGCCCATTCTATGGTATCCTCTTTGTTCTGCTCGGGCTGACCTACTTGACACCACTGAGTTGGTTCAACGCCATGCCGTTCTGGCCGCGAGTGATCCTGGGTACAGGCTTTTTGAATCTGCCTATCTTCTTCGCCAGTGTGGTGTTTATCACATCGTTTAAGAGCGTTCGTTCGAAGAACCACGCGTTCGGGTCAAACCTGTTGGGATCAGCGGTCGGCGGTGTCCTTGAGTCGCTGTCATTTGTGGTGGGTGTCAATGCCCTGGTATTGGTGGCACTGCTGCTCTATATCGGTTCAATGGTAACGATAAAGCGGCAGTAGGGCTTAGCCGACCACACGTTTGGCCTTTCCCGCATTGAAGCTCTTCTCGGTAAGAGGTATTGCGACGATGATTGTTCGTGGCAAGGCCGTCTGTCTGATAACTGCTCGCGATCACAACGGACCAAGTACAGACAGGCGCGTTCTAGTAGTACACTGTTACTCCACGCGCCTGCAGTGTTGATATGTAGCTGTCAGTCGATGGAACCGATAGGGGATTGTTCTGTAGGTAGACAACATCGCCAGATCCGAGGCCGCTGTTGTTTACGAGTGGTGATATATCGGCTATTTGATTGTAATCAAGATATAGCTCAGTGAGGTTGGTCAATCCCTGCAGTGCAGTAATGTCGGACAGATTGTTGAACACAAGTTGCAGGTTCTCAACATTGGTCATGCTACTGAGGGCGTCGATATTAGCGATGCTGTTGGCGTTCAAGGCCAGCTTCTTAATCTGGCTGAAATTCGTCACGAAACCGATATTGTCACCCAATGCGTTGCCGGACAGGTCGAGTTCCTTCAGGGAGGGCAGGGAGTAGATGGGCGAGAAATCAGTAACCTTGGTGCTGTTCAACCTCAGCCACTCCAGCTGTGTCATGTTCGAGAGCGAGGAGATGTCTGAGATCGGATTCTCTCCCAGGTGTAGTTGAATCACTGTCCCCATTTGCGACAACTGGCTAATACTCGTGACGTTGTTGTTTATCAAATTTAGGGTCAGTAACTGCGGTAGACTTGCCAGAGGGGTTAGGTCGGAGATGTTGCTTCCCGGCAGAATCACCCTCTTCAGATCCGTGCAGCTCTCGAGGCCGGATAGGTCGCTTATGCCCACATCTTCTGCCATCAACTCATCCATACCCTCTACGTCAGACAGGTGAATGTCTCCGGTCTGCATTCCCACGGTAGCGCGAACAAGGCTGTCAAGGGCTTCATCGGGAAAGACTATTACCTGATCAACCAGACATGTTATGCTAACGCAGTTGGAGATACCACTCCAATTGCCATTATCATCTCTGGTCTTAATGGCGAAATAATAGGTCTCGCCCGATGTCAGGCTGTCGATCTGGCAAGATTGTGTGGTGCCCGGTGGCAACGGTGCGTCAATACTATCGATCCGGTAGGCTTCCTGGAAGTTACCCGCAGTGACAGAATCGAGCGAGCCTCGCAGATCATATTCGAAGGCAAAGCCTGTGACGCTATCGTCTCCCGGAGCGGTCCATTCGAGAACCACATACTCAGTACCGAACGATGCGATTTCCAGATCCACGATGGTCATTGGTGGCGTCTTATCGTCACTATCTCCATCGTCGTCGACTATCCCCGCACCCTCTTTCGAGCACGAGATGATGAGTAGACTGACGCCTAACAGCGCAAGCCACCATTTTCGAATCATAGCTATCCGAGGCATTCTACCCTCCTGCAGTTTTGACCTGTCCGTTTTTCTGAGAGCAACACGCGGGGCACTCACCCTGTCCCATAAATGCCCTGCTAAACGTAAATCAGGTGCTCCATGTTATGATAGCACAAAACACGCGAGTTCGCAGCAGTTTTCTTCTTGAAGCCTTGCTTGTGTCCTACGGCTGCTGTGTGTCACGATCCATTGAGGAGCGCTATATCGTATGGCATCGACCACACGTGACTGGTGCCTGAATATCGGGTCAAGGAATCCCGTGCACTTGAGATGGTGTTACTCGCGTTTCTGATCGGCGTAGAGCAGAGTATGTCAGTCCGCGCTTTGCTCCAGGAGAGAATGGGCAAACGCGAAAAGGCTACTTATCCAGACACACTGTCACCGAGGTTCAACGGGAGTCTAAGAGACAATGAAAAGGCCCTCGCATATGCGAGGGCCCTTATTCGACTGTCGACAACTATTCAGCCATCGCCTTTGCCTTCTCACCGATATGGTCATAAACCTTGCGAAGTTCGTCCCCGGGGCTGAATTCCAGGAATGAAGTATCCTCGTCCACCCGCACGGTATGTCCGGCTCGCCAGTGGAACATATCGCCCGCCCGACAGACTTCCGTCTCACCGTCGTCGTACGTAACATGAATGGCTCCCTTGAGCATGTAGCCCCAGTGCGGACATTGACACCTGTTGCCGGGCAGCCCCTCAAGTAGAGGTGTTGCATCGGCACCGGCCGCGAGCGTGACAAAGGCAACCGTCATTTCGTCCCATTCTCTGGCACGAAAGGTAGCGACCGGCAGGTCAACTTCAATCGGCATATCTTCCTTGCGCATCTTCATAGATGGTTCTCCTTTCATGTGTGTTTTGTGAAACGAACCAACTTGAGGCGGCAACAACCAATTCGTCCACGTGTGAGAATCAGCCGTGTTTCGACACCAGCAGTCGTCCTGAGAGTCACACAGATAACGGAAACCGTGTGGTCTTCCCGTACGGATTAACCACTGGTCGATCAGGTAGTGTTATGAGAGACTGGTGAGAAGCCTGCACGTGTCTCAGTCGAAACAACAGAGGGCAATAGATGTTCCTGTCACTGTTGTTGGTGGTTATTGCCGGGTATAGCGCCAGTGTTGTGCGCGACACTCTGTGAAGTTGTCGATTCGTCGGCCAATGGTTCAGCACAACGGTGGGTGGTTGTATCACTTGTTCTGAAGATACGCCTTCAAGCTCTGCTGGATGAAGTACTGCCATCCACCCAGGCATGCCTCGCGTGTGAATTCAGGAATGCCTTCCTGGAAGCCCTCGCGAACAGTCGCCGTGAGTCGCAGTCTCGACTGATTACCCTCGTCAAACAACTCAAACGTCACCAGTTGATTGCCGGCATAGCCCTCATACCGCCAGTCACAGGAGATCAGCCGACTGGGGACAACTTCGCTAATGCGCCAGACATGCAGGAAGTCCCGCTCACCAGTCTCTATGTTAAATCGAGTCTCAAAGCCGACTTCGGGCTCGAACGATGGGATATTCTCGAAGAACCATTGGCGCATCTGTGTGACGTCAGTGATCGCCTGCCAGAGCTGCTCAACGCTGACATCGAAGGTCTGTTCAACTACGACAGGATCATCGGTAGTCTTCATCTCATGCCTCCATAATGATGTTGCTCGGAAGATACTTGAGTGTAGAGCGAATGCCAATGTGATTGTTCGCAGTGCCTGGTTCGGTCCGGCGCTGGACCACCCGCTTGGTATTATGGCTACATAACTTGACACACTCAGGTCTTGGCGCGTCTTTTGAATTGAGCAGGCTCCTCGTTGAGTGAGAAAAACGTATGTTTGCACATCTACTGGTTCTGACTATCACCCTGGCCGTCGCTACTTTGGCAGGTGCTGTCGATCTCAATGGAGACGATTCCAACTCGGTCGCTATTGGCGACCGTGTGCGGATCGACTACGATACCACTATAAATAAGCGCATCCTTCTGCTGATACCTTACTCTCAAACAGAAGGGCGTGAAGTCAGCGGGGAACTGGTAGCTTACGATACCGACTCGTTGACTCTGGCCAGTCCGCTGTTCGAGAGCGGCGTGCACCGGCACGAGATTGCCAATGTCACGAGGATGTACGTCAGTGTTGGCAAGAAGCGAGCCACCTGGAAAGGACTTAAGTCTGGCGCCCTGGTCGGTGCGAGTCTTGGACTGCTTATCGGATGTGCTCCCGACGCTGTGGGCGACACCACACTACTCTTTCATGACCGTGCCCATCCCCTCGAGGTAATAGCTGTTTCGACCGCCATTGGAGCCGCAATCGGCACGTTGATTGGCAGCTTCATGACAGTGGACCGTTGGCAGGAGGTGGATCGTCGCCACTGGCCGGTTGGCTCCGCTGCGGTTGGAGTCGACGTTGCCCGAAGACAGTTTATGGTGTCCCTGCGATTCTGACTCGTTATCGCTTCACTCGTGAACAGGTGATTACTTCGTAGCGCTCTTCGCCGGGTGTATCAGCAATACGGACTTTGATCTCCAGTGAATCCTCTCCCATGCGCGTGTAGGACAGGCCTTCAAACTTCAGCTCGTTAGCAGAACTGCTCACGAACGGAAAAGACACTACTTCATCTCGCTCTTCCCAGCCGGTAAGGTCCGGATTGAAGTGCTTCAGTCGCATCGTCGGCTCACCGCCCTCAATTGTCAACGTGATGATCTCATAGAAGTTCACGTGATTGTCGACTACCAGTTTGAAGGTACCGATCTTAC
>WJKG01000212.1 GCA_014729205.1 candidate division GN15 bacterium
GATCTCGGCCATGGCCTGTTTGGTGGAGATGATGCGGGTGTAGCGGTCCTTTAATGTGGCCAGTGTGAATTCGTGACGTTCCTCTGTAACGGTGGTGCACCCATCGGAGACCAGCGACACCAGAAAACCGTAATCGGAGGCATCTCGCACCGTGGTGGAGACACATTCATCGGTGTAGACACCGGTGACAAAGAGGGAATCGATATTGAGGTTCTTGAGAACGTAGTAGATGTTGGTCGAAGCAAAGACGCCGCTGGAGGTTTTGTTGATCACGATCTCATCGCCAATCGGTGCAATTGGCTCAAGGAACTCGGCCTCCTTGGACCCGGGTGCTGCATGCAACCCCAATCGCCGGTGACCGGCACTACGATCACGTCCGTCGGCCGTCAATGACTGAATCCGAATGTGTATAACTTCAAGGCCGTGTGTGCGAAAACACTCCTGGAGTTGTTGCACATGCGGAATGACGATGGTTTCCAGCGAGTGAAAGTAGTATTCGTGGGCCTCGTCCGGTATGCCGTTGAGGTAGTTGGCAAACACGCCGTGGCCGCGCGCGGCGTCGAGGTATTGCAGGTCTATGCACAACAGGGCGATGTTCTTCTGCTGAATCGCCTCATGCCGCTCCGGTGACTCGATTATCTTCTCACGGTATTTCGGGCGGAGCGGATCTACATTGATGTAGTCAGCATTCAGTTGCGATTCGTCGGGCTTCTTGCGTTCCATACTTCCTGTTTACCTCACCAAGATGTTTCCAATCGGGCCAGCCGGAGGGCTGCCCGGAGCAAGATATTGCCCCCGGTGTGGATGTCCTCCATATGCGTCCACTCGGCCGCCGTATGGCTTCGGCCATCCTTACTGGGTACGAATACCATTCCTACCGGTGCAATCGTCGCCATCTTCTGCGCATCATGACCGGCTCCACTCATCATTCTACGGTACGCTGTCTCAGAACTGTCGAGCGAGTCGGCAATCGTATCGATCACTCGCGTGTCACACGGTACCGGATCGACATTACTGAGCATGTCGAACTCAAACATCAGACCGCGACGGCGACCAATGGCCGACAGGGCACGTCGCATAGTGTCTCCCAACTGTTCGAGAATCTCGCGATCAGCATCGCGCACATCCAGCGAGAACTCGGCCTGGCCCGGCACGGTGTTCACGCTTCCTGGAAACAGCTGCACGTTACCGATTGTCGCGACGCTGGACTCGGAGCCATTCTCCTCAAGGATCCGCGGGATTTCGCCGGTAAATTCTGCCAACCCGGCCAGAGCATCATGGCGCATCGGCATTGGAGTCGTGCCGGCGTGGTCCGCCTGCCCCAGCAGGCGCACCTGCCAGCGGAAGATACCGGTGATTGCCTCCACCAGGCCGATCGGTGTCTTCTCGGCATCGAGCACCGGTCCCTGTTCGATGTGCAACTCCAGATACGCGCGATAGCTTCCGGGTGCTCGCCGGGCGTTGAGGGCCGCCATAGGATCAAGGCCGACATTGGTCATGGCATCGGACAGCAAGACGCCGTGGAGGTCCATCGCCTCGTGAATCACGGCTGGATTGAGATCACCAACCAGTGCTCGAGAACCAAAGAACCCACCACCAAACCGGCCTTCTTCATCGCTGAATGCTACCAGTTCCACAGGGTATATGTGGTCCTGCAGGCCTTCTTCTTTGATACGTCGAAGGCATTCCAGCCCTAACACCACTCCCAGGGCACCATCGAGAGATCCCCCGGCGGGCACAGTATCAAGGTGCGATCCGATGAGCGTGACTGGCTTATCGGTCCCATCGCGGAATCGCCCGAACACATTGGCGGCACCATCCATCTCTGTCTGAAGACCGGCGTGATCGAGGCGCTGCATGAGCCATTGGCGCGCCTCCATGTCAGCCTGTGTGAAGGCCATGCGGTATATGCTGCGATCTTCGGCTCGCCCTATGCGGGAAAGGTCTTCCAGATCGGCCTGCACACGGTCGATGTCTATGTCCAGTTTGTCAATTTGTTCGATTTCGATCATTGTGATCACTTCAGTGATTTGTCGCCAACTTTGCGCTGGTTGGCCTGTTGAGCCAGTATCCCTCTCTTGTTCAAGTGTCGGACGGCATGGGATTTCATTTAAGATAACCGAGGGAGTCCATGACAGTTCAACAAACCTGCTAAAAAAGTTTGAAAACAAAGTTCGGTTTGTCCACGTAAGAGAAACCGACGATCCTGCGTTCGACCACAAACCAGCATCCGAGGTACCGAATGAGAGTTCGCTCCTACCTTGTTATCGCCCTGATATCCCTGACATTGATCCCGCTGGAGCTCAGCTGGACACGAATCTTCTCGGCCGAGTTCTTTTACACCTTTGCGTTTCTGGTGTTGTCTCTGGCGGTATTGGGTCTCGGTCTGGGGGCTTTATCGCTACGGCTGTTCAGGTCGATTGACCGTCCCGGTATGCTCGGTGCGAGCCTCACCCTCGCCGGAATCTGTGCGCTTGTCGGTCCCATTCTCGTTTTTGCCCTGTCGCCGGATTTCTCGACCGTCTTTTCGGATCTTATGACCACCGTCAAGATAATGCTGGTGGTGCTCATTCTCATGTCCACCTATGTCTTTGCCGGAATCGGTCTGGCGATGCTCTTTAAACACAACCATGATGATATGCCACGACTGTACATGGCTGATCTGCTGGGCGCGGGAGTCGGAGTGGTAGCGGCGATCTGGGCTATGAATCTGTTTGGCACACCGGCAGCAGCCTTTCTCATAGCGGTACCCGTTTTGATCGCAGCTTCAATCGTCACCCAGCGCTGGGTCAAGATCATTCCGGTCCTGGTGGCGCTAACGGCCATCGCTCTCAGTCCCGCTGCCGATGGGCTACTGGAACTCGAACGCGATGAACGAGCCCCGGTCATCTATAAGCACTGGGATGCCATGTCCAAGGTCAAGGTGTACGACTATGGTGGCCGCTACCGGGGACTGAATATCGATAACGTGGCCAACTCACCCGTGTACCCGTTCGATGGTGACTTCTCGGCAATCGATCCTGACTCCGTCCAGTGGGGGATTGATGCCTCCTATCTGATTGACCAGTTTGATTCCTGCATCTTCTTGTCGCTTGGTGCCGGGGGAGGTACCGATGTCTTTCAGGCGCTCGTCGAGGGAGCGACCGAGGTGCACGCAGTCGAGATCAACCAGCATATTAACAAGATGATGCTAAAGGGCGACCCCGGTGGATACCTGGTAGTGCCGGAACCAGACAGCAGTGCCCTCGACAGCGTGGCAACCGACACCACTGTGGGAACAGTTGCCGAAGTGCCGGTGGATTCGGCCGACACTGCGGTTCTGGTGGATCCACCGGGTCCTGTGACGCTGGCTGAGTTTTCGGGGCATATCTACTCTGATCCCCGGGTGAAAGTGGTAACCGAGGATGCCCGCGCCTATGTGCGTCGGTTCGAAAACAAGTTCGACCTCATCTATTCGCTGAGCTCCAACAGTTGGGCGGCGCTGGCCTCGGGTGCCTTTGCACTGGCTGAGAACTATCTCTTTACTACCGAGGCCTTTGTAGACTACTGGCACGCGTTATCCGACAGCGGCTTCATGATGATGGAACACCAGGTGTATGTACCGCGATTGACCTCAGAGGTTATGCTGGCGCTCGATAGGGCCGGTGTCGACGATCCCACACAACACTTCGCGGTGTATGATCTCCCGCAGATGCGGCGCAAAATGATTCTTCTGTCCAAACGACCGCTGACTGATAGTATCCGATATTACGCCTTCGGACCGCTCACTGAGGAGCGGTTTGGGCAGATTCATCTGCTCTACCCACCGGCGAGCGACTCGCTGGCCGACAACCTGATAAATCAGATTGTCACCCAAGGGTGGCGATCGGTGGCCGACTCGGCGCGGATCGATATCTCGCCTGTCAGCGATGATCGACCCTTCGTTGCCCAGCTTGGCCTGTGGCGGAATCTGACGGGTGAGAGTATGGAGAAAGTGATTCCGTATGCGGAGTTCTATGGTTTTCCGCTCTCACGCCTGGTGATGTTGATCATCCTGGCAGTGGTGCTTCTGATTATCATCCCCGCCAATCTATTGCCCTATGTGAGGACCGGACCGAAACTGAAGGCTGCGCCGTGGTTGTACTTCTTTGCGATCGGTGTTGCCTTCATGGCTGTCGAGGTCATCCTGATACAGAAGTACGGCCTGTTGATTGGCTCATCACTCTACAGCATCGCCACCGTCTTGCTCACGTTACTGGTAGCATCGGGCATAGGCAGTCGCTTCTCCAACGGGGTGCCCGACAGCGTGGCATTTGGTGCCATAGTTGGATGGCTGCTGCTGGACGCCTTTGTCTTCAGCGAACTCATTTATGCTGTTGACGGATTCACCCTTACGTGGCGCATACTGTTTACGGGCATGTTGATCTTCCCGCTGGGCTTCTTCATGGGCATGCCCTTCCCCAAAGGGACTCGTCGCGTGGGCGAGCTGATCGACTGGGGCTTTGCCGTTAACGGGGCTGCAAGCGTGCTCGGATCCATTGTCGTACTGTTCATCGCATTCGCGTGGGGATTCACTGTGGCCCTGGCGTTTGGGGCGCTAATCTATGCGGTAGCATGGCTGCTCATCAGCAGGCGTGGTAACTGGCAAACCCGGCCACCGCAAGTAGCTGAACCTACAACCACTTCTGCCGGCGAAAGTACCACAGTAAGCCACCGGCAATGGCAATAGCGATGCCCCAGAAGAGTATGTAACCGAAGGGCAGCGTGAGTTCGGGCATGTTCAGGTCGCTGATGCCGGTATCGAAATTCATCCCGTAGACCCCGGCCAGGAAGCCCAGGGGAATGAAGATACTGGCGAAGATCGTCAGGACCTTCATAATCTCGTTCATGCGGTTGCTGACGCCGGTATGATACAGATCAAGCAGCCCGCCGACCATATCGCGGAATGTCTCCACGGTGTCGATCACCTGTATGACATGCTCGTACAAATCGCGTAAATAGGGGCGCGTCGCGCTGTGGAGTAAGCGGCTTTCGGTACGGTCCAGCCCCGCGACTGCCTCACGCAGCGGCCAGATCACCTTGCGCATGAACACGAGCTGGTGCTTGATCTCCCTGATTGTTGCCAGACTGCTCTCTGCGGGGCGCTCGGCTATATCATCCTCGAGCAACTCGATCCTCTCACCAAGCTGTTCGAGGACCATGAAGTAGTGATCGACGATAGTATCAAGCAGGGCATAGGCGAGGTAGTCGCTGTCCATGAATCTGACGCGGGGTATGGTTCGCCGCAGACGCTGGCGAACCGAATCGAGCACATCGCCGGGCAGTTCCTGAAACGTGATTACCCAGCTTTCGCCCCATACTACACTTACCTGCTCGCTCGTAAGGGTGTCATCGGAGCCAGTGAAATCCAGCATCTTGATGATGGCAAAGAGGTAGTCGGTGCCGTCCTCGAATTTCGGACGGTGTCCGGCATTGACTATGTCCTCCAGGACAAGCGGGTGAATGCCGAAATGCTCACCGATTTTCTGCACAACCACGGCATCATGAATACCACTGACATTGATCCAGCTAATGGAGTCACTGTCGCGGAAACCGAAGACATCTTCGACATTCTCAACCGTTACATCTCTGAGCTCATTGGCAGTGTAATCGGTAACTGTGATGTCGATCGGCTCAGTGCGTTCCTTCCCGACATACACCACGCTTCCGGGCATCATGCCCTTCTTGCGTGAGTCGCGTCCATACAGGCGCGCCATGTATCAGTCCTTTCCTGTGGTCAATTCAGCCATGGTTGAATGATAGTAAACCTCAGGGACGATTGGAAAGAGTAAATTCGCCGGCGGGAGTACTCGTATCGCCTCCCCTATCCGTCTAACACAACCTGCCTAACAACTCCCGGGCGATAGTTTGCCACTCATCATCGTGAGCTCCGGAGCCTACCGGCCGGTTGGCCTGGCGATACCAGTAGGTAGCGTTGCCAAGGTCACCCTCCTTGCGATGTAGATAGGCATGGACCCAGGCATTGTCGGCGCCGGGGAGATGCTGCACGAGTCGATGTGCCACGTCCCAGTCTCCGTTGGCCTCTATCCAGAGCGCCTGGAGCGGCTCCGGCAGGTCTTCCGGCGGGGATGTGTTACACAGCGTGCCTCGGAATTCTTCAAGCGTCATGCTACCTCTTAAACACGTGTTCGATCATGGATGCACAGGTGTTTAACAGATTCCACATCACCCGTGTTCGACCGTTGGGAACAATTCGCAGATATACTTGTTTTAACAAACATTGAAGAGGTGACTATGGACCCGAAACAGCCAATAGAACGCGTAGCTTTCATAACTGTCCTGCGTACCGCCGAAGAACTCAGGGCCCGCTTTGAACGCCTGCTCAAGGACTACGGACTCACTGAGCCGCAATTCAATGTATTGCGGATCGTGCGCGGAGCGGACAAGGATGGGATACCTTCGCAGGATATCGGGCGACGAATGATTACCCGGGTTCCCGATGTGACCCGCCTGCTGGAACGGCTGGAGCAAAAAGGACTGGTTACACGTGTTCGAAGTGATATAGATCGTCGGGTGGTTCTCACTCGGATTACGACTGAGGGGCGTAAGTTATTGTCCCAGATCGATGATCCAGTCGATGACTGCCACCGACAGCAGTTCGCCAACATGAGCAAGACAGACCAGAAAGAGTTGATTCGGCTGCTGAATGCCCTCGCCGAAGGCTAGACAGTGTTTTTTTTGCCAATATACTTGTTACAACAAATACATGGAGGTTTACCATGATCACCATCAGGAAGGCGAACGAGCGTGGCCATGCCAATCATGGCTGGCTGGATACGTACCATACGTTCTCGTTCGCCAGTTATCGGGATGCCGGGCACATGCGCTTCCGCGTGCTGCGCGTCATCAATGAAGACAGAGTAGCGCCGGGCAAGGGTTTCGGAACACACCCGCATAACGACATGGAGATCATCACCTATGTCCTCGATGGCGCCCTTGAGCACAAGGACAGCATGGGCAACGGGTCGGTTATTCGGCCGGGCGATGTCCAGCATATGAGCGCCGGGACGGGTGTCATGCATTCGGAATTCACCCCCTCTGAAACCGAGACCGTGCATCTCTATCAGATCTGGCTCTTTCCGAGAAAGAAGGGCATTGAGCCCGGCTGGGACCAAAAATCGTTCGCGGACAAGCTGCGCGACGGTGGCTTGGTTCTCGTGGCCTCGCCCGATGGAGCCGACGGATCATTGACCATCAATCAGGATGCACGACTGTATTCCTCGTTTCTTGGCGAGGGCGAGCGCCTGACACACGATATTGCCACGGGTCGCCATATCTGGCTACAGGTGGCGAGGGGAGTCGCTACTGTTAATGGCATCTCTCTTGAAGCGGGCGATGGAGCCGCCATCAGCGATGAAACTACGCTGCAGATCGAGGCTGCAGACATGGCCGAAATTTTGCTCTTTGATCTACCGTGAAATCAACAGACTACCGATGCTGGCGATACCGGCAACGGCGACCCACCTGGCAGTGTTGAACGCTTGCGATCGAGCGTTGCGAACACCATATTCAGGATAGCGTTATCTATGATAGAATACCCAGAACCCGCTGGTGGCTTGGTGTGTTCTCAAGAAACGACCCAGTAGCCGCATCCTGACGGGATGGACTGAACACAGGAGGACCTCAGCTATCACCATGAGAGCCATAGTCATCATATTCATCTGTCTGGTTCTGGCCCCGACAGTGGGTGCTCAGACAGCCGATAGCACCCTGTCGGACATCATTGACAAGGTCGACAAGCTCTATCGCAGCGAGTCCAGCCACGGCACCATGGAGATGGAGATTGTCACTCAGCACTGGCAGCGAACTCTGACGATGGAAGTGTGGACCAGCGGCCTCGAGAAGACACTGGTGCGTATCCACGAACCCAAGAAAGAAGAGGGTGTGGGGACCCTTCGTCTCGAGGATCAGATGTGGAACTACCTTCCCAAGACGAACAAGGTGATCAAGATCCCGCCGTCGATGATGATGTCCTCGTGGATGGGATCGGACTTCACGAACGATGATCTCGTCAAGGAATTCTCGCTTTTCGAAGACTACACGTCCTCGTGGGCTGACGTGAAGGACCCCTCTGATACGCTCTACTACATTCAGCTCACACCGCGCCCGGATTTACCAATCGTCTGGGGCAAGATCATCATTACGGCACGTCAGAGCGATTATCTCCCTGTTACGCAGGAGTACTACGATGAGAAGGGCCGTCTGATGCGCGTGATGACCTATTCTGATATCCAGATGATGGACGATCGCAGGATTCCCACAACGATGACCATGGTTCCGCAGGACGAAGAAGGCAACAAGACGATTCTGCGGTACGAGCAGATCGAGTTCAATGTCGACTTGCCCGGCGATCTGTTCTCGCTGCGCAATCTACGGTCATACCCGTAACCGGCATTTGGGCGGTCAGTCATGATTATCAAGGTAGCCCTTCGCAACGTCTTTCGCCAGAAGCGACGCAGTCTGTTAACCATCCTGACGATGCTTGGTGGTTTCGCACTGGCGGCGGTGTCTATTTCGTGGGGGGATGGTACCTACGCACACGTCATTCGTATGTTCACCCGCAACCAGCTTGGCCACATCCAGGTCCACGAGGAAGGCTATCTCGATCAACGCTCCCTGTACAAGACGATCGAGGACTATCAACAGATCGGCGACCGCATCGCCGCTATCGATGGAGTAATTGCCTGGGCTCCCCGATTGTTTGCGGCAGGATTGGCCTCGGTTGACGAAAAGGCCTCAGCCGTGCAGGTTACCGGAGTTGATCCGCAATTGGAGAACGCCGCCACGCGATTCGACCAGAAAGTGAGCCAGGGACGCACACTGCCGCAGAATCCCGAACATACCGTCCTGCTTGGCCAGGGACTGGCGCGACGGTTGGAAGCATCAATCGGAGATTCACTGGTTATCGTCTCCAACGCCGCCGATGGGTCGATTGCAAACGACATTTACCTGATCTCCGGCATTGTGGAGTCCGGCAACAGCATGTCCGATCAGTTGACACTCTACATGCATCTTGCCGACGCTCAGGAGTTATTCTGGCTCCAGGCGAGGGTGCACGAGCTGGCCGTGATAGTGAATCATCTGGACGATGTCGACCCACTTACCGCTCAGATCCAGCAGCAACTGCCCGATGACCTGGTTGCGGCCAGTTGGAAGGAGTTTGCCCGCTCGTTCTATGTGGCCATGCAGGCGGACAAGAGAGGCTCGTATATCGCGCTGGGAGTGGTGCTCCTGGTGGTTGCTGTCGGGGTGCTCAATACCGTCTTGATGACGGTGCTGGAACGCAGGCGTGAGTACGGGATGTTGCGGGCGATTGGAACTACTCCCCTGCAGATCGTGCGTATGGTCATCTGGGAAGTGCTCTGTATGGCGGTAATCGGCATTGCTGGTGGCATTGTGGTCGCATACGCAGTGGCGTACTACCTACTGGTTGAAGGGATCCCCATGCCGCAGCCATTTACCTGGGGTGGGGTGGAGTTCACGCACATGTACGCTCAGCTAAGCCCCCACGTGTTCTGGGTGCCCGCCCTGGCGGTAGTACTGACGGCGTTGGTAGTGTCGCTCTTTCCCGCGATGCGGGCCGCCAATGTGGCGCCGGCAAAGGTCATGCGGTTGCATTAGGAGTAGCTGACGATGTGGTTGCAAGTCAAACTGGCCTGGCGGAATGTGTTGCGCAACACGCGACGGACCATTATCGCTGCCATTGCCATTGGTGTCGGGCTGGCCTCGATGATCTTCGTCGACGCCCTTACGATTGGCATGGAGCACAACATGATCCACTCGGCAACCGCCTCCTACATGGGACACGCGCAGGTACACAATAAGCAGTTTACCGACACTCGCGAAGCCGCATCGACAATCAACGGACTCGATACCCTGCTCCAGCAACTGCGCAACGACAGCCTGGTGAAATATGCATCGCCGAGAATCCTCGGGCAGGGAATGATCTCATCGCCGGCCAATATGTCGGCTGTTCAGATGATAGGAGTTGATCCGACGGTCGAACGCTACGTGTCGCACATCGACGACGCCCTCGTCGAAGGTGGCTACTTCGCCGATACAGCCGGCCGAGCTGTGATCATTGGATCCAAGCTGGCCGAGAGGCTCGAGGTGGAACTGGGCGATCGCGTAGTCATGACCATGGCCGAAGCGACCAGTGGCAACCTGTCCCAGCAGATGCTGCGGGTACGCGGTATCTATCACTTCAACTCCACTGAACTCGATCAGGGTATGGCGTTCGTGCGAATCGATCGCGCCCGACAGTTGCTGGCCCTTCCCGATCAAGCCCACGAAATCGCACTCGTTTTCAACAAGGAAGGATTGGGGCGCAAGACTAAGCACCCGTTTTATGACCGGTATTCCTACGACGGCAACCTTGTCGAGGGTTGGTCGGAGATCTTGCCACAACTTGAGGCAGCCCTGCAGATGTCGCAGTTCTCCACGTACATTGTCGGATTGGTGCTGTTTGCGGTCGTCTCACTTGGGATCATTAATACGCTGTTCATGTCACTGCATGAACGGATGTTCGAGTTCGGCGTCATGCGAGCGGTCGGTACACAACCGATTGGCATGGCCCGCTTGATTCTTCTGGAGGCCGCAGCGCTCGCCCTCATAAGCGTGCTGCTTGGTGTCATTCTCGGCTGGCTGGTGACATCCATCGTCGCCCAGCACGGGATCGACTACTCGGGAATTGAATTCGCAGGAGCAACGTTCCGCGAACCGCTCTACCCGGTGCTGCAGACGGACCAGTTCATCCGCTTTCCTGTAATGGTCTTTCTCTTCACATTGATTGTAGCTGTCTATCCGGCCTGGTCGGCCGCCAAACTGAATCCCGCTGACGCCATGCGTAAAAGTATGTAAGGAGGAATCTCGTGACGGAATCTCAACAGGGCGCCGTTATCAAGACCCAGGGAGTCACCAAGGAGTACGCCGACAACGGCGTCCCGGTCAAGGCGGTGCGGGGAATCGATCTGACTATTGACCGTGGCGAATTTACCGCTATTGTGGGCCCCTCCGGGTCCGGCAAGACGACCTTCCTCAATATCATCTCCGGCCTGGACAACCCGAGCGGGGGGAAGGTATACCTGGCCGGGCGAGACCTCTCCCAGATGAGTGGCAGTGAGCTGTCCAATTACCGTCGCGACCACATCGGCTTTATTTTTCAGGCTTACAATCTTATCCCGGTTCTCACCGTGCAGGAGAATGTGGAGTACATCATGCTCCTGCAGGGCATCGAAAGGGACGAGCGCAGGGAACGGGTACAACAGGTGCTGGAGCAATTGGGGTTGGGGAAGATGATCTCACGCCGACCGCCCCAGCTATCGGGCGGACAGCAGCAACGAGTTGCTGTGGCACGAGCAATTGTCTCCAGGCCGGATCTGGTGCTCGCCGACGAGCCGACCGCCAACCTGGATTCGGAAACCGCCGAGGATCTTATTGGCCTTATGCGCCAACTGAACGAACAGGATGGAACCACATTCGTGTTTTCAACTCATGACGACCGGGTTATCAGGCACGCCCGCCGCACGGTGGTCCTCAAAGATGGGAAGATCAAAAGTGACGAAATTCGCTAGTAAGCTCCTCATGTTTCTTGTAGTATTGGTCAGCGCGCTGGTGTGCACCGGTCATGCGGGTGAACTTGCTCTCGGCGGCTACTACAAGAACTTCACTGTCGGCTACCATCTGCCGTTCCAGTTCTCATTCCAGGGCACCAATACCCCTCAGGATCTCGGAGCGGTCACCAACCGGCTTCGAGCCGACGTCTCCTGGCGTGCCAGCCGTCTGCTGCACTTGCAGGCGGCCGCGAATCTGGTGCTTCGCGTTCAGGATCCGGTGCTCTTTGACTTCGACCCGTTCCAGTTTCGACTCAATCCGCAACGTTATAGAGTCGATGATCCCGAGGATTTGCTGTATCCCGAAAGCGATGAAGACATCAGCAGTGTCGGCCTGTTTCAGAACCTGGACCGCTTACAGGCCAATCTCCGGCTGCCATTCGCAGATCTGTATGTCGGCCGTCAGGCAATTGCCTGGGGATTTGCCCGCGTGATCAATCCAACCGACGTAGTTGCGCCCTACGCCTATACCGAGCTGGACACCGAGCACCGGATTGGTGTCGATGCTGTCCGTGCCCGCATACCTCTTGGCATGCTCTCTGAACTCGATGTGGGCTGGGTGTTTGGCAGCAAGTTTGCGTTTGAGCGCAGTGCCGGCTTCCTTCGGGGACGGTTCTATGTGTTGCAGACCGATGTGTCACCAATCGCGGTTTTGTTCCGCGAGCACCTGATGCTGGGACTGAGTCTTGCCCGGTCGATCGGCGGTGCCGGCACATGGGTGGAGGCGGCGTATACCAGACTCGACGATGAGGAACTGATCGATGATGAAACCGATGACTACTGGCGGGTGACAATTGGTGCCGACTACAGCCTGACGTCGACCATTTATGGTTTCGCCGAATACCATTACAATCAGCCGGGAGCAAGCAATAACCAGGAATACGTTGATCTACCGTTTACCACGGCGTACCGGGAAGGATCAGTCTATCTGCTGGGCGAGCACTACCTCATCCCGGGCGCCAGTATACAGATTAGTCCGCTCGTGACACTGACCGCTGAGTTTGTCGCCAACTTGTCCGATCCCTCGCTCTCTCTCACGCCGTACCTCGAATACAATATCGCTGAGAACATCTACCTGGCCGGAGGTGCGTTTATCGGATTCGGCCCGGGTCCATCAGTTGACTTGTCTGCCGCAGAGCTCGGTTCCGAGTTTGGCAGCTACCCTGATTACCTGTTCACATCGTTTCGGATCTACTACTGAGGGCAATAAACAGCGACATATTAGTCTTCTTATCACTTTCCCAAGGCTCAAAACCGTCTTACCTTGGTCCGACAATACGTGAGAAGACATGAGTGAGCCGATTCATCAACAGAAGATGGTTAATGGGCCCCGGTCACTGATCCGCATCTATGATACACTGACTGGTGACGAGGACGCCCGCGTATGCACAGACATCCCGGAGGATGCCTGTCGCGAGCAACCTGGGAACTTCTTCAAGCACCTGTCTTCATCGTTCTTCACCAAGCTTGGCGACTCACTGGCCAGCGCCAAGCTGATCCTGCCGTGGCTGATGGCCACCTTGGGGGCTCCAGCTTACCTCGTCGGCTTCCTGGTACCAATCCGCGAGTCAGGCGCACTCTTGCCGCAGTTACTCGTCGCTGGTTTCATCCGTCCCAAACCGGTCCGCAAGTGGTTCTGGGTGGCCGCATCAGTAGTCGAGGGACTGGCGGTGATCGGTATGGCATTCGTGGCGATAGGTGCCGAAGGAGCTATGGCGGGATGGGCCATTGTTGCCCTTCTGGCAGTGTTTAGCCTGTCGCGGGGGGTCGCCTCGGTCACCAGCAAAGACGTGCTGGGCAAGACGATTTCAAAGCGCCGACGAGGCACCCTCATGGGGTACGCAAGTGCCGTGGCCGGTGTAGTCACAATCCTGGTCGGGGCCTACCTCAAAGGATTTCGCGGCGAAGATCAGCCAGAGTCGTTCTTCTTTCTTGTTCTTCTGGGCGCCGGTCTGCTCTGGTTTCTGGCAGCCGCAATCTTCGCGTTTGTTAAAGAGAC
>WJKG01000213.1 GCA_014729205.1 candidate division GN15 bacterium
CGGGGGTGTTGCTTCTGGCCGATGCTTACACCTGGCCGCACCTGGAGAAATGGACCGCGCGCCTGGGTATCGCTTTGATCTACACGGCGGTGGCGCTGCTGGTGGGGAAGGGGAATACCTCCTCGGTGATCGGCAGTATTATACTGTGGGTGGCGGTGATTGTGACGATTGTGATTTGAGGGGGCAGCCACTGGCTTTCGTGTAGCTCGATCCAGTCCATACAAGAATACCCCCGTCAGGAATCGAACCTGAATTTCCGGCTCCGGAGGCCGACGCGTTATCCGTTACACCACGGGGGCAAAAAAACGACCCGCAAAGGGCCGTATCAGGCAACCAGTGCAGTTGCCTGTACTACTATCTACTCACGACCCTATATACAGTTTCCCCTTCACCAAAATCAAGCAAAAACCCGTCGTACGCCTCCACGTTGCCTCGCCCGGCGCGGCAGGATTATTGTTGCCATACCACAGATAATGCCTATTTTGCCAAGTCATAGAGAGCGACGGCCACCGGCCACCCCGTTTGACTGTTAACCTGTTGTCATAAAGGAACCTCACTCATGCGCTGGACGCAGACATACATCCCCACCCTGCGCGAATCCCAGTCCGAAGCCGAATTGATCTCACACCAACTGCTGCTGCGTGGCGGGTTTATCCGCAAGTTGGCCTCCGGCATCTACCTTTACCTGCCCCTGATGCAGCGCGTTATTACCAAGTTCGCCGATATCGTCCGCGATGAGATGAACAAGGCTGGCGCTCTTGAGATCACCATGTCGGTCCTGTGTCCCGCCGAAATCTGGCAACAGACCGGACGCTATGAAACAGTCGGCAAAGAGCAGATGCGCATGAAAGACCGCCACCAGCATGAAATGCTGCTGTGCGGGACCCATGAAGAGACAGTGACGAGCCTGGTCGCGGGTGAGGTGAAAAGCTATAAGCAGTTGCCGCTCAATCTCTACCAGATACAGGTTAAATTTCGGGATGAGATTCGTCCCCGCTTCGGCCTCATGCGAGGACGCGAGTTCATCATGAAGGACGCGTACAGTTTCGACGCTACCGAGGAGTCGTTCGATCAATCCTACCAGAAAATGGTTGATGCGTATTTCGCCATATTCCGCCGCGCTGGGATCGAGGCGGTCAAGGTTGAATCGGACACCGGCGCCATGGGAGGCAAGGCAGCCCACGAGTTCATGCTGCTGGTCGACACCAACGCCGGCGAAGAGACGATTATGTTCTGCGACAAGTGTGAGTACGCCGCCAACGTGGAGAAGGCCGAGTTCCGCTCTGCTGAGGAGACGGACAAAGACGAATCCAAACCGATGGAACCGGTAGAGACCCCCGGCGCAGCCACAATTGAGGAGGTCACTGCCTTCCTGAAGGTGAAGCCGTCGCAATTGGTTAAAACGCTCATTTACATGGCCGACGACAAACCCGTCGCAGCCCTGGTCCGCGGTGACCGCGAGTTGAACCTGGTCAAGCTCAAGAATGCCACGGGAGCGATCGATTTGGAGATGGCTAACGATGAGCAGGTACAGAAGTACACCGGCGCCCCGGTTGGATTTGCAGGGCCGGTCGGTCTGAAGGATGTTGCTATCTACGTTGATCCGATGGTCACCAAGCTCTCCAACTTCATTGTTGGAGCCAACGAAAACGAAAAGCACATCCTGAACGTCAATATCGACCGTGACTTCACGGCGACGGAGGTTGTTGATCTCTCCGAGGCCGCTCCCGGCGACGGTTGCCCGCGCTGCGAGGGGACGCTCGAAGCCAAGAGCGGAATCGAGGTCGGGAATACCTTCATGCTCGGCACCAAATATTCAGAATCGCTCGGAGCGCGTTTCCTTGACGCTGACGGTAAGGAGCACCCGATCCTGATGGGGAGCTATGGTATCGGTGTAACGCGCACACCACAGGCCGTTCTGGAGAAGTACCACGATGCAAATGGGATTGTCTGGCCGAAGAGCATTGCCCCTTATCTTGTTGAGATCGTGCCGGTTAGCATGGATAATGAAAGCCATACTCAAACCGCCGAGAAGCTGTACGAACAGCTCGAGGCGGAAGGGATTGATGTCCTTCTGGATGACCGGCCCGAGCGACCGGGCGTGAAGTTCAAGGATGCCGATCTGATCGGTATTCCGGTGCGAATCACCATTGGCGACAAGGCCCTCAAACAGGGCGCCGTGGAGATGAAGGCCCGCTCCGACGAGAAGGCGGAACTGGTGCCGGTTGAGGATGTAATGAAGGCAGTGCGCGAGGTCCTTGATCGGCTGAACTGAGGATTATTTATTTGCAATACAGCGAGTTGAGTTGTATAATAATCGGTTACAGCGGGCGCGGCCTGCTGTAACTGTTTTGCTTGTGTGAGCGGGCCGTATTCGGACCGGGCACGAGCGAAGGTGATGAGACCATGAGCGAGAAGATGAAGGCCCGGATAACGGAGCTGGTCACCGAACCGCTTCGGCAACTTGACTGCGAACTGGCGGATATCTCGCTCTCGCGCTACAAGAATAACTGGACACTTCGCCTGTATGTGTATGCAGATGGTGGTGTGACGGTTGACCTGTGCGCGCAGGCATCGCGACTGGTCGGTGAACTGATTGAGGAATCTGACTTGTTTGCCGATGGTTACACGCTCGAGGTCTCCTCGCCGGGTCTTGACCGCCCACTGGCAACGGAACAGGATTTTCGTTACCGGGTTGGAGAGCAGGTCAAGATCTTGTTCGCAGATCGGTCTCGCAAGAAGTTGCGGGCAAAGATAGTTGGATACGCCGACGGCCAGGTGGAATTGGACACCGAGACGGAAACGATCAGGATCCCGCTGGCCGAGATTGATAAGGCGGAGATCATTATTTAAGCAAGAGGCTGTAGATGGCATTCGACATGATCGAGGCAATGACACTCATTGCTCGCGAAAAGAACATCGAGTTCGATGCGGTACTGGAAACGCTGGAGGCCAGCCTTCTGGCGGCGGCTAAAAAGAAATACCCGCATACCGACAATATCTCGTTCCGGTTCGACCGTAAGAACAACGACCTGCTCATGATTGTCACCAAGCGTGTGGTCGAGGAAGTAGAGGATCCCCAGACCGAAATCACGCTGCAGGCGGCGCGGGAGATCGATCCCGAGGCGGAACTCGGCGACGAACTCGATGAATACCTTGACTACGAGACCGTTTTCGGACGTAACGCCATCGCGGCCGCAAAACAGATTCTGATCCAGAAGGTCCGTGAGGCCGAACGGGAGCGTATCTACAATGAGTTTATCGACAAAGTCGGTACGCTCGCCTCTGGTGTCGTGCAGCAGGTAGACAAGGGGAATGTCATTATCAACCTGGGGCGTGGCGAAGGTGTCCTGCCGATCAAAGAGCAAATCCCGAGAGAGAAGTTCCGCCAGGGCGATCGGGTACGGGCGCTTATTATCGATGTGCAGAAGAACCTGCGCGGCCCTCAGATCATTCTCTCGCGCGTGAGCAATGAGTTCCTTAAGGCTCTGTTCGCACTGGAAGTACCGGAAATTTACGAGCGCGTTATCGAGATCAAGGCCATCGCCCGCGAGGCCGGGGAACGTTCCAAGGTGGCTGTGTACTCGTCCGATGACCGTATCGATCCTGTCGGCGCCTGCGTTGGTATCAAGGGCGTCCGCGTGCAGGCCATCGTTCGGGAGCTGAACAACGAACGCATTGATATCGTGCCCTTCAGTTCCAACCCGGAGATCTTCGTCACCCGCGCCCTGGCCCCGGCGAAGGTTATTTACATGGATGTCTTTGACCTTGAGGCGAAGATGACGGTCGCGGTGGAGGACGAGAAGCTCTCGCTTGCTATTGGTCGCAATGGTCAGAACGCCCGTTTGGCTTCCAAGTTGACCGGTTGGAAGGTCAACATCATGTCAGAAACTGAGTATAACGAGGCCAAACGTCGCGAGGCGGAGCTTCTGGTGCCGGTGTCGCAGCTTGAAGGTGTGGGTGAGAAGTTAGCTGAGCGTCTAGCCGATGCCGACATTGGTTCGGTGCAGCGCCTGGCCGCGACCGACCCTGAGGTCTTGCAGCGAATCGAGGGCGTTGGCGTGAAGACCGCCGAGACACTGGTCGAGAAGGCCAAAGCCTTTGCCGAGCAGCTCGAGGCGGAGTACGACAATCGCCGCAAGGAGGAGCTGGCCAAAGAGCAAGCCCAGACTGCCGAGCGTAAGGATGAAGATAGATTGTCGGTTACGGACGTATTCGAGGATGATGAAGACTATGTGACCGAGGTTGATGATCAGCAGGAGGTACAGGCACCGGAACTCGAGGATGAGGAAGTCGAAGACGAAGAGCTCGAGCCGATGGCGTCCTCCTCGGCTGAAGAAGACACTGCCGATGATGACACTGCCGATGAAGAAGAGCAGGATCAAGATGAGGAAGCCGAAACCAGGGAAGGCTGATCTGAGCACACCGGAAGGTCTGACCGGCCATGGAGGTTGTTACTGAATGATCAAGAAGAAGCGCATATACGAACTGGCGAAAGAATACAAGGTCTCATCGAATGCGATGCTCAAGATCCTGAATGAGTTGCATTTCGAACCGAAGTCTCATATGTCGGTTGCGACCGAAGTCATGCAGGAGGCTGTGCGCAAGAAGTTCGCACAGGAGAAGAAGGTCGCCAAGAAGGAAATGCAGCAGCGGACCGAGCAGCAGAAGAAGTCCCAGACCCAGGCTCAGCCGAAGCAACCGCCCAAGGATTCGGCCCAGAAGCCCGGTTCCGGGGCCCGCATTGGTGGGATCAAGGTGAACAACTCTGATTCACCGGTCGCCGGGGTAATGCGCCGGATCGAGAAGAAGCAGAAGAAGAAAGAACGTCGGCGCAAACGTGACCGTCGCAAAGTGGACAGCGGCGAAGTGGCGAAGTCCTTCAAGGCCACCATGGCCAACCTTGCCGGCCCCAAGTCTCGCAAGAAACACCGCCGTGACATCGGCAGCCGTGACGCCGACACCGTTCGGGACGAAAAGACCGTTGCTGTCAACGAGTTCATGACTGTCGCTGAACTGGCCCAACGCATGGACCACAGCCCGGCTGAGGTTATCTCCAAGCTGTTCGAAATGGGCATGATGGCGACGATCAACCAGCGACTGGACATGGACACCATCGAAATGGTCGCCAGTGAGTTCGGCTACGATGTGGAGCCTATCGCTGAGGTCGGTGAGTACGCGCGCGAGGAAGAAATCGAAGAGAACCTCAAGCAACGTGCCCCGGTCGTTACGGTGATGGGACATGTAGATCACGGCAAGACCTCGCTTCTGGATTATATTCGTCATTCGAATGTTGTCGCCGGCGAGGCTGGCGCCATCACACAGCACATCGGTGCCTATGAGGTTCGAACCGACAGCGGCCGTATCGCCTTCCTCGATACACCGGGTCACGAGGCGTTTACCGCTATGCGCGCCCGCGGTACCCAGGTGACGGACATTGTCGTGTTGATCGTTGCCGCCGATGACGGAGTACAGCCGCAGACGATCGAGGCTATCGATCATGCCAAGGCTGGCGGCGTTCCTATCATCGTGGCCATAAACAAGATCGACAAGCCTGGGGCTAACATCGATAACGTCAAGACACAATTGGCCAACCATAATCTCATGTCAGAAGACTGGGGCGGGAAGACCATTATGGTGGAGATCTCTGCCAAGAAGGGTACCAATGTCGACAAGCTGCTGGAGATGATCCTCCTTCAGGCGGAAATGATGGACCTCCAGGCAGATCCATCGATCCGTGCCCAGGGTGTTGTCATTGAGGCTCGATTGGAGAAGGGAAGAGGCCCCGTGTCGACCGTGCTCATCCAGCGCGGAACTGCCGAAATTGGTGATTCTGTCGTAGCGGGTGTGCACTCGGGACATATCAGGACCATTGTAGATGATCAGGACCGCTCCCGCGAGAAGATCGGCCCGTCGACTCCCGCCCAGATCACCGGGTTGAGTGGCGTTCCTCAGGCCGGCGATAGTCTCCTGGTGGTCGGAAGTGACCAGGAAGCAAAGGAGATTGCGGCCAAGCGCTCACAGATCAAGCGCGAGCAGGACGCTCGACGCACTCTTGGTCGGGTATCTTTGGATCAGGTCTTCGACCGCATCAAGGAAGGCCAGATGAAGGAGCTGCGTCTCATTATCAAAGGTGATGTAGACGGATCCGTTGAGGTGCTGGCCGACACTCTCGGCAAGATTGAGTCCGAGGAGGTTCGAGCGACCATTATCCACCAGAGCGTGGGGACGATTACCGAATCTGACGTCTTGCTGGCTGCAGCCTCGAATGCTGTGATCATCGGTTTCCACGTACGGCCCGATGCCCGTGCCCGTGAGGTGGCCAAGCAAGAAAAGGTTGATATCCGCCTTTACGATATCATCTACGAGGCCGAGAGCGATGTCAAGAAGGCCCTGGAGGGCCTCCTTGACCCGACCGTCTCTGAGCAGTTTGTCGGTTTGGCCGAGGTCCGAAACGTCTTCCGTGTACCCAAGGTTGGAAACATCGCCGGGTGCTATGTCCGTGAGGGCCGCATCAACCGAGCTGATACCCTGCACCTGGTGCGTGACGGTCGAGTCATGTACAAGGGCACTGTTGGGTCACTCAAACGTTTCAAGGATGACACCCGTGAAGTCAAGGAAGGCTTCGAGTGCGGTATTGGTATCGAGGGTTACAACGACATTAAAGAAGGCGACCTCATCGAAGCGTATCAGCTCGTCGAAGAGGCCCGCCACTTGAGTTAATAAAGTTCTCCGCGTTGGTCACCGTTGTTCTCAGGTGCAGCCTTGGACTGCCTCAGGTATCCTCGCTCAAAGAGAAGCGACGGATAATCAAGTCGCTGCTGGCTCGTGTCCGTAACGACTTCAACGTCTCCATTGCGGAGGTGGGGGAAAACGACACTTACCGTCGGGCGATTATCGGAGCTGCGGCTGTTTCGAACAGTGCCGGTTACTCAGATAAGATCATGGCCGGTGTTATCAAGCGGATTGAAACGCACCCGGAGGTTATTCTGGGTGAATTCCATACGGAGACATATTGATATGAAGCAATATGACAGAGCGACAAGACTTGGCGAACAGATACTTCGCGATGTCTCCGAGTTGATGGACGTGGAACTAAAAGATCAGTTTCCCGGGCTGGTGACCTTCACGTACGTGAAACTGACACGTGATCTTCGATACGCCACCGTGTATTTCTCGTTTCTGGGCAAGCCGGAGGATCGTCCGCGTATCGAGGAGTATCTGGACCGTGAACGACGCCGTATTCGGGCCATGGTTGGTCGTGGGCTGAGAATGCGGCATATACCCGAATTCAGTTTCAAGTTTGATCCGTCTATCGAAGAAGGCATGCGGATCGAGCAGTTGCTCAATGAAATCAAAAGCGACGACACCGAGAACGATTGAGTCGATGGACCGACGGCCGGTAATCCCGGTCGAGGCTATCCAGGATATCATCGACCACAGCCAGACTGTACTGGTGGCCTCGCATGTCGACCCCGACGGCGACGCATTGGGGACACTTCTGACCTGCGCCGCATACCTGCAATCGTTGGGCAAGTCTGTTGTGGCCGTCCGTGACAGCGACATCCCCGCGAAGTATCGATTCTTGCCGGGTGTTGATTCGGTTGCGCATTTTGACGATCTGGATGAAAACCTGCAGGTTGATACGGCGCTGATTCTCGAATGCCCCAACCTCGATCGTGTCGGCCGTCCACGCCGTTTGCTCACCGAATCAGTTCGCATTATCAATGTTGACCATCACCGGGATAACGCCGAGTTCGGAGAGATCAACTGGGTTGATATCGAAGCCTCATCGGTGGGAGAGCTCATGTATGAGTATCTCATTCGTGCTGGTTATGATGTTACAGCAAACGATGCTACCTGCCTTTACACCGCGATCCTGACC
>WJKG01000214.1 GCA_014729205.1 candidate division GN15 bacterium
GGGCTATGAGTACGTCATGCTCGTCGGCAGCCGAACTCCAACCATTAGTACTCCCATGATGGAGCGCATGCTCAAGATGTTGCGCGAGTCCGATGTCGTCTTCGGCCCCACTCCGGAGGGACGCTACTACACCATAGGTATGAGCGGACGTCAACATATAGATCTGTCGACCTTCGATTGGAGCTCACCAACCATCTACTCCGACATTGCCGATGAACTCTCCAAGCAGGGAGTATCATGGAGCGAGCTGGAAATCTGGTACTGTGTGGAGCGCTCCGATGACCTGGAGATGCTTGCGCGCGATATCAACCAGTTCCGCTTCGAAGGCGACGAAACTACCTGCCGCGAGACCGAAATCGTCATGGAGCGCATCCTCGCCAGATTGGAGCCCTGATCATGCAAAGAGAACTGCAACGCCTGAGCTGGCTGAAGATAAAGGAACTGGTACCCGCCAAGATAGATACCGTCATCCTGCCGGTAGGGACCCTTGAAGCTCACGGCTCGGCCTGTATCGGCACCGACAATTTCATTCCGCAACGCATAGCCGAAGGGATCGCCGAGCGTGTCGACGCCCTGATCGCGCCTATCGTGAATCACGGCATCACCAAGTCGCTCTATCGCTATGCCGGCAGCACGACCGTATCTCCAGAGGTCTTCCAGGCCTACATTCGCGAAATCATCGATTGCTTCGCCGATGATGGCTTCCACAATGTGATCATCATGAATGGTCACGGCGGCAACAACAGCGCGCTGAAGAAGGTCGCCCATGATTTCCATCGCGAGCGGCTGGCCAACATCTGTGTCGTGCATTGGTGGGATCTCTGCTCGGAGATGACTGCGGAGTTCTTCCAGCACGCTGGTGGCCATGCGGGTACCGATGAAACCGCCATGGTGCAGGCTATCGACCCCGATCTCGTCGACTGGAGCGCTTACGACAAGGACCTCGCTTACCAGTTCAAGGCCGGCGCCGATGTCTACCCCATCCCCGGCCAAATCCTCCTGTACAAAGCGGGGGAGGGGTATCCGGAGAACGATGTCGATCGCTCCCGTGAGTACCTCGAAAAGGTAGTGCAGGAAGTGGGTGACTTCGTCCAGACTGTCCTTAAACGCTGGAAGAAGTTCGACCTGTAGACGCATCTTCGTTTCCGCTTTTCGATTGACATTTTCCGGATACCCGCCGTTCTTGCGCGCCTATGGAATGGTACATCTACCTGTTGGTCATTGCTGCCGGGGCACTCGCGGGGTTCATCAATACCCTCGCCGGTAACGGTTCACTGATCACGCTCCCCCTGCTGATCTTTCTCGGACTTCCCGCCAACGTTGCCAACGGCACCAACCGCGTTGCCATTCTCATGCAGACCGCGACTTCCGTCACGCGCTATCGCAAGACCGGCCAGCTCAACGTCCGCCACGGACTCATATTGTCCATCCCTGCTGTGATCGGTGCTGTCCTCGGTGCGCAGATTGCCGTCTCCATCAATGAACAACTGCTCCGGCTGATTATCGGAATCCTCATGGTAGCAATGCTGGGTCTGTTGTTGGCTCGTCCCAAACGCTGGTTGCAGGGTCGCGAGGAAACCATCGCGCAGAAACCAGGTATCGGCCAGATGGTTGCCCTGTTCTTCGTGGGAATGTACGGCGGGTTCATCCAGGTCGGTGTCGGCGTGTTTCTGCTGGCGGCATTGGTACTGGGCGTTGGCTACGGCCTCAAGGGCATGGCTAACCCCATCAAGAACCTGATAGTACTCTGCTTTACAATCCTCGCTCTATTGATCTTCGTGCTCAACGATCAGGTCGAGTGGGTAATCGGCATCATTCTCGGGCTCGGCAACATGGTCGGTGCCTGGATTGCTGTCAAGGTGCCCGCCGAGAAGTACGCCAACCACATCCGATGGCTCCTCATCATCATGGTCGCCGCCTCAGCGATCAAGCTGCTCGGTGTGTGGGATTTCCTGATTGATCAGGCCGGCTGACCGCCCACCTGCCCGGCCATCTTGCGCGCCTTCGTTGCCCCCATGATCACCCCCAGCACCACCGACCACAACGCTGCCAACGGTATCTGATACGCCAGGGGCAAGGCGAACGTCACCGTGTGAGCCGGAATCCAGAACCAGATCAGTGTCCACCAGGCTGTGGTCAGTCCGGCCAGATTCCACTCCCGGGCAATCAAGTTGTCCTCAAGGCGATGGAAGAACATCATTTGCGGACCGAAAAACAGATTGGTGAGCACCGATACGGCAAAGGCCCACCCGATTCCGCTCGCCAGAAACGCGGGCAACAGGTGTTGGTCCAGAAGCGCTTGTGTGAAGCCCTTCATACCGGCGAACCCGTACTTGATCACTATTCCCAGCAACGCCCAGGCCGCCATCTTGCCCAGTGTCTGCAGCGCATTACCCGGCCACGAAAGGCGTTTTCGAACAATAGACACCGAGGCAATCTCGCCCAGTGTGCCCAGAATGGCGAAGTGCACTATGGCTGACCAGATCGGATTGGCAAGAACCCATTCGGCGTAGATAGTCATGAGCGCTTCTTGAGCTTATACCGAGTGTACATTGGCAGGAAACATGTGATCATTGCACCGTGCGTACGATTAGAAATGATCCACATACGTGATGCGCAGCTCACGCGTGAAGGTATCAGACTCGCGACGGTTAACAAACAGGTCCTTCAGCAGCAACTCGATCTCCAACCGTTCGGTAAACAGCCACTTGACCGAGGCATTCAGGTACCCGCGCCCCTTGCCGCCGAATTCGTACCGGGTGCCGTCGGGTAGTGTCGAACGGTCATCGTTCAGGGCCGCATCCCACTCGAGCATCAGGGCCAGGTTGTAACGGAAGGTAGCATCGAGCCCTACGAAGAAGTTGAGATCCTCCTCCTGGTCGATATCGTTCTCCAGCGAGTAGTTGATACCACCGTGGCCGCCCATCGTCCATTGGTAGAAGTAGAAACTCCGACTGGCCACCGCATAGAAACCGCGCGACTTGAACGTAAACCGGTCCATAGCATCATTGTGGGCACCGTATCCCTGCGAGCTGAACCCAACCGTGATACCGGGCACGGCACGGGCCTCATCAACCACACGGAACTTCACCGAGAACTCCAGATTGGGATTCCAGTCGGGATCATCGTTGGAAAAAACCTGCTCGCCTCCATACGAGATGCCCATCATAAACCGTCCCGACAGACCAATATCACAATGCGCTATCGCGCCGCCGCCCGGGAATATCCTGGTTGCAATGGACCAGTGAGCACGCGGGAGCGTTCCAGCCGTGGGGCAGTCAATCAGCCAGCGCGCCGGTATCTCGTAGAAGTTATTACCCTGCCAGTCAGCATTGGCCTGGGCTCGAACAGAAGGTGCCAACAGCAATGTCAGCAGCAGGCATGTTATTGCAAGAAGTCTCACGGTCGCTCTCCGCGATTGATCGACCAATTCTGGTTTCAGTATCACGGCCACGATAGACCCCTCGAGCCCCGCCAGTCAATATAAAACAGAATCGCAGCTCACCTCTGCTGCCGACTCCTTCTACACACGCAACAGTTTATAGAACCGGTCCCTCAGGTGCTGCGTTATCGGGCCAGTTTCATACTCGGCCCGACCGGGGTCGGATGCAATCAGCCCGACTGGCGAAACCACCTTCAGCGAACTGGAGATGAACACTTCATCCGCTTTAAGCAGGGTCTCCATCTTACAATTCTGCTCGGCGATTCTTACCCCCCATTTGGGTGCCTTCTGGAGCAACTCCCTGCGCGTTACGCCATCCAGCCCGCCGGCAGATATGGGTGGGGTAAATACCTTCCCGCGCTTGACCCAGAAGATATTGGCCGACGTCACCTCCGCCACCTGATCACGTATGTTCAGGAGAATGGCATCATCGAGCTTCTGGCGTTTGGCCTGCTTGAGAGCTGCCGCATGAATAACGTACGAGATAGTCTTGATGCGTCGGAAGACCGAATCCTGATCAATCTTGAATTCCGCCACATTAAGCCGGAAGGGCTGCTGGGGAAACTCGTGCGGAGTCGCCGTCAGAATCACTCGTGGGTTTCCCTGATTACCACCCCAGCGGGGCACCTCGCCGCCCGTGATTGTCATTCGCAACTTCTTCACGTGAGCCGGATGAGCGGACGTTGTCTTGACCATCCACTCCTTCAAGGTCTTCCTGTTCACCGGCAGCTTGATTCCGGTCACCTTGAGCCCGGCTGACATCCGCTGCAAATGATGCTGCATGAAAATCACACGCTCGTCAATCGAGAGAAACGTCTCAAACAGACCCTCCGCGTAGAGCAGGGCATTGTCATATACGGAAATCCGGGCGTCCCGCGGTTGAACGAACTCGCCGTCGATTGTCGTCACTACCTTCACTTCTTCACCATCCCATTTGACTCGGTCTTACACCCAGTGCCGCGAATATGCGCTCCGCCTTGAGCAGGACCTCCTGTCGCTCGAACTCGGGGTCACTGTCGGCAACAATTCCGCCGCCGGCGTGCACGTGGTATCCGTCATGATCATGTATCATCGTCCGAATAGCAATGTTGAACTCGGCCCGCCCGCGATAGACCCATCCGATACAGCCGGTATACACATCGCGTGGTTGCGTCTCGAGCTCCAACAGTATCTCTACCGCCCGGCGTTTCGGCGCGCCCGTGATGGAGCCCCCGGGAGACAGAGCCGTGAAGACATCAGACAACGACAAACCGGCTTGAAGCCGTGCCGATATGTCCGACACCAGGTGCGTAACCGAGGCATAGCGCTCCGCCTTGAATAAACTGTCCACCGTGACCGATCCCACCCTGGCAACTCGCCCCAGGTCGTTGCGAAGCAGATCAACGATCATCAACAGCTCGGCGCGGTCCTTGACCGATTTCAGAAGCTCCTCGACTCGACGTTTATGCTCTGCTTCGGTAGTCCCCGATGCAACCGTTCCCTTGATAGGTGCGGTAGCGATTCGACCATCGGCATTGAGCAAGAACATCCGCTCCGGCGAACAGCTTATGATCTCGAAATCGCCGAAGTCCAAAAACGCGCTGAACGGTGCAGGGTTGATCCGGCGCAGATGACGGTACACATCCCAGGGATCTAACGGACAATCGATATCGAAACGAGTTGTCAGGTTGGCCTGGTATATGTCACCCTCGAGGATGTGCTCCTTGACCCTGGTCACTCTGCGCAGGTACTCATCCACTGACATGGTAGCCCGGCCAAGTGCGTCAGGCGGGGGAGACGGCGGTCTGAGTTCCTGCAGGGGCCCTTTCAAAACATCACCATACTCATCAGCCCGCGCTCCGGTGATCAACGGCTCATCCGATGCTCCCACAAACAGCATAGCTGAGTCATAGAAGCAGAACATCGCCTCCGGAATATGCCTGTTGGTGGCCGCCGGCTCCAGACTCAGCATGCGGATCATTGCTTCATAGGTGATGTACCCCACCGAGACCAGCCCAGGCTCGGCCCAGGCGTTGTTGAGTTCCTGCAGATAGCTGTGAATGTTCGCCGGTCTTACAAACCGCTGGCCGCCGGCTTCCTTGATAACCGCCTGACCGTCGAAGGCCAACTTCAGTCGTGGCGCGCGGGCCATCACAGAGCGCGTTCCCCGACCCGGCACCCCAAGCGAGGTGTCCAGCCATACCGATCCCCCGGTACCGGCCAGGCGTGAGAATACCGCCTCCGTTCGGTCCAGCCCCGAGAGTGCCTTTTTCTGAGGCATGCGCATCAAGGCAACTTAGGCCAGTGTCGCTTACAGTCAAGCGACTACTGAGGCGCCCGGTTAAATCCATTGACCGGAACCAGGTCCCATAGGACTTTCATAATCAGCCGTTGAAGGGTATATTCCAAAAGAACTACTGTCCCAACGGTCATCAAAAGTCCGGGAAAACCGTGTTGATTATCCCGTTTTTCCGGAAGAAATCTCTCTGGTGCTGGTATTTCTTATGAAAGCAGGCTACGGCGAGGCAGGAAGCCTATAGACGGCAAGGACTTAATGTTTCTCGCCAGCCAAACTTAAGTGGGAACTTCTGCTTTCAAGGAGGGTACCATATTATGAGAGCACGAAAGAAACGCAAAATGGCAAAAGAGACAGAGAAAGAAATAGACTACCGGCTGATGCGGGCCATCCAGAATGGCGACATGGTTGCCTTCAATGAGATGGTAGATCGGTACAAAGACCGGTTGATGAATGTCATCGGGCGTATGCTTTCCTCCAAAGAAGAGGCGGAGGATATTGTCCAGGAGACGTTTGTCCGGGTGTACCAGCACCGTCAGTCGTTCAATTTCAAACACTGTTTCTCCACCTGGATTTATACCATTGGGTTGAATCTGGCGCGAAACGAGCTTCGGAAGAGAAAACGGTTCAAATTCTACGATATAACGGATATGCAAGGGAACGAAACGGAATTCGCTGTCGATCCCAAGCTGCCCAGCCGACTGCCGCAGGCCCTCGACTCGGCGGTCAAGTCGCTGCCGGAGAAATACCGTACGGCGTTTATGCTTCGCGATGTCGAAGAGCTGCCGTATGAAGAGGTAGCGAAAGTCCTCAACGTACCGCTGGGTACCGTCAAGTCGCGCGTGAACCGGGCGCGAATGATGCTTAGAGAAAAGCTTAAGCCACGTCTGGAGGAACAAAATGCGTTGTCGAAAGGTACGCTCCTGCCTGTCAGCCTTCTGTAAGGAAGAGCTCAGGAGCCGGCAACGACTTGCCGTCAGTGAACACCTGGCTGAGTGTGCGGCGTGCCGCAAAGAGGCCGCCCTGTATCAGTCCATCACCGAGACTTCCCGTGAATTAACGTCACCGGGGCTTTCGGAGGACTTCAACAACAAGCTGCTTAACCGTATTGCCCAGGAGCGGTTCGCCGAGACGCGTACCGAGGCCTACCTGCCAAAGACTGCCCCGCTGTTTTCCTGGGGGAGAGTTCTCCCGGCTGTCGTCTCCGCCTGTGTCGTTGTCCTGGCCGTAATCGTGGCCCTGGCACCGCAGGGTGACGTCGATCAAGCCGCCGATAACGGGCTCGATAACGCATACCTTACCGTTCAGCCGACCAACAACCCGAATGTCACCCACAATCTGGCTGAGGGATGGTCGCTGGATAAGCAGATGGCGCGAGTAGAGCGTGTCAACAGTATCTCGCAGTCGGTGGTGCCGAACCACTTCTCGAAAGTGATTCAGACAGGCCAATTGGCCTCGTCACAGGTTCGTTATGGCGCCCCGTTTGCCCCGACCTATTATAAGGTCCGTCCAGTTGTCCGGGTCTATATGAACCCGGAATCCACTGCCGCGAAGGAGGCTGCCGAGGTATACTAAAATGATAATGAGATTCATACAGACCGCCCGGAGGGTACTGTTGATGCCCCTGCTGGCGGTCTTTTTTTCTACATCCTCAGCGCTTGGCTACGACCTCGAGTCGATGGAGCATCAACTGGCGTCGCTCATTGAGCGATTGTCGGAATCCGTCGTCACCATCGAGGCCAGCCATGCCATGACCGCCCGCCAGCTTGCTCGCTCCGGCGATGAGACTCGCCTGCAGGTTATCTCCTCGGGCATCATCTATGACTCCACCGGTAAGATTATTGTCTCCGCCTCCTCCGTTGCAGGTCGCGACCAAATCAGTGTCTACTGCGGCGAGAAGACTCACCCGGCACGTCTCATCGGCGTCGACTACCATACTGGCCTGGCGCTGCTGCAGTGCGATCAGAAGGTCGGACGACCCGCTGATATCGCCAAAGACGACATCTGCAACGGCCGAATGGTGGTTGCCCTGGGCAATGCCTACGGTGTCCGCGTTTCACCTTCGGTGGGATTCTGCGCCGGTACCCGGCCCGATGGCCGACTCCAGTTTACGGCTCCCGTAACATCCGGCTCGCTGGGCGGCGGCGTCTTTGATCTCACCGGACAGCTTGTCGGCGTCGTGACCGGCGGCGTTGGCGATGGTAAGCGGACTGAAATTGGCCTGGCTATCAGTGCCACCGAGCTGGTGCCAATCGTGAAGCACTTGGAGCGCTTCGGAGACAGGCTTGCCGGATTTATGGGCGTGTCAGCTGTTGAAATCGAGCTTTCCCCGGCCGTCGAATACCGACCTTCCGGTAGCGTTATTCCCGCCTCCAACACTGGTGGGGTGCGGATTATTGACCGCGGTCTCGCCATCACAGGACTGGTCGCCGATGGCCCCGCTGCCCGTGCCGGACTGAGGCGGGGAGATATCATCTTTGATCTGGGCCAGACTCACGTCTCGAGCGCGCACGATATGATGCGCCTGGTGAGGCGGATGCCCCCCGGCGCCAAGCTCAAAGCCGGCGTCCTGAGACATGGTCGGGTCTTCTTTACGACCATACAGGTCGGACAGGCTCCCCTGACCAATACTAACACGACCATGGCCGATCAACCGACCGAGATCGATGCCAGACGAGCCGATTCACTTTTGCGAGTGATCGAGCAACTAAAGCACACCATAGGTCATCTCGAAGCCGAACTGCGCCAGCGCCGTTGACCACTTTACAGTTGCGATAACCCATTCAACGCCGTTAACTTGGGCTGATGAATTCATCAGCGGATGGCACGATATTGGAATCCACTCTGTCCGGCTTTCAGGCCCAGGCAGAGCCCACGGCAAGAACACTGGCATTGTACGCCGCCGCCATCGCCGTCTGTCGTGAGTCCACGCTGAATGCCGCGATCGAATGCGCACGCCGACACGCAGTCGAAGCCCCTGATCTCTACGAAATAGTCCTGCAGTCCTATCTGTTCCTGGGCTTCCCGCGCATGCTGGAGGCGGCCCAGCACCTGCACAACACGTTCCATCTCAAGCAGCGACCGGCGCAAACCGAGGCCACTACGCCGCAGGAAGCGGAATCTTGGTTTCAACGCGGCATGAACCTGTACCGTCAGGTGTATTCAGATAATCACGAGTTGCTCAGGCAGCGCGTGGAGGCATTTGCCCCGGAGATTTTTCGGTGGATGATTGTTGAAGGTTATGGTAAAGTCCTCTCGCGCCCGCGGCTCGATCCAACCGTCCGCGAATTGGCGGTGGTGGCGATGCTGATGATGGAGAACCGCCAACGACAACTGCACTCGCACCTGAAGGGAGCGCTCAATGTGGGCGCCTCGCCAGAACTGGTGGCTCAGGTTGTCGAGGATATTGGAGAGTCCGCCGGCGAGGGATTGACCACGGCCCGAAACCTGTTGGAGACGATCCTCAAGCAGCGAGATTAGACGACGCATGAAGCTCAAGCTCAAACCGATACTCTGGAGCCTCACCGGACTGGTCATCGCCATAATTGTGATCAGCTACTTCTACCTGTTCTGGTGGGGCGGTATCGAGGGCGTTGTGGCGCGGCAGCTCGAGAAACTCAATCTGCCGCAGTACAATCTCGAGGTCGGCGTCGGTGAGATTCGCGGCGGAGTTTTGGCCGACATACAGTTGGCCGACATCCGCGTCCACTACCGCGATTCCACAACCAAGTATGAGATGGCCCGGCTGCGCAATGCCACCATCAAATACTCTCTGTTGAACCTGATTACCGAGGATTTCGTCTCGCGTCTGGCCACATTTGATACCCTTAACCTCACCGTGCGGCAAGACACTACCGGTCGATGGTTGCTACCCGCTGCCCGAAAGTCCGTTTCTTCTGGAAAGGCGGCCGCCGATACCACCAGCTCAGAGGGCTTCGCGGCCACTATCGACGAGTTACAACTCAACGAGATCACCCTCGCGATCGAGCGCCCCCAGGATACCCTGCGGTTGGTCGATTTCGATCTGCAGGCCGGCCTGCAAATCGATCGCGGACTCGTCTCGATAGATCTACAGCGAATGGGGTTCGTCGCCGATGATGAACGCTACCGCCTCAACTCTGCCGAGGGAAAACTGGCCTACGATCACGGTATGGTGGTCCTCAAGGATTTCTCGGTTGTCTCCAACAGCACCCGTCTCAAACTCAGCGGCCACGGCAATATGCGCGAGCCGATGGCTTTCCGGCTGGACTTCAACGCCGACAATGTTGATATCCCCGAAGTCACTCGCCACTTTAAGAAGACTATTCCCGGACTGCTCGACCTCTACGGTGAGCTCAACTACAGTGATGGCACGTTTAGCGGCTCGGCTCATGTTGCGGGTGAGTTCTCCATCTTCACCTTTCAAAACACCTTCTTCGATTTCACCCTGCAGGAGAGAGTCCTGACGTTTGACACGCTCTATGGCACCATGCTTGGCCGATGCGCTATCGATGGTCACGGCTTCATCGACTTCAGCACCAAGCCCGAGCCCTACGGTCTCCAGGCTAACATCCGTGGCTTCAATCTCAAGGAGCTCGTCGATCATGCGATGCCCTCCGATCTCAATGGCCACATCGACCTGCAAGGCTCTGCATTCGGTACCGACGACATCCTGCTCAATGTTGCCGCGCAGTTGTATGAATCCAGCTTCGATGGGTACCCGATCCACGAAGCCGATGGCGACCTGCGAATCACCACCCGTGATCTGGCTTTCGTGGACACATTTCGTGTCAGTTGGTTCGAAAACGACTTTCTTGTCGAGGGTTTGGTGGACTACGACGAGCAACTCGACCTGGGCATCGACTGCCAGTTGAGCAACCTCGACCGCTATCAGAACAAGCTCTTTATCAGCGAACCCGCCGGACGTGCTACCGCTCATGCCCGCCTCACGGGCCTGACCTCCGACCCTGATCTGCGCGGTACACTGGTCTCCGATTCGCTCTGGATGTACGGACTCTATAGCTCCGATTTCTCCGCCTCCGTTAGCATTGACCGTTTCCTCAACGCCAGACGCGGACAGGTCTCGGTCACCTCACTCGGTGGCACTCTCTACGACCTGCCGTACGATTCCCTTTTTGCCGAAATGGACACCGACTCTAACCTCGTCTATGTCACCGGTCTCGATGCTGCCAGCGAACACGCCAGCCTCTTCGGCACCGCCGTTTTTGA
>WJKG01000215.1 GCA_014729205.1 candidate division GN15 bacterium
GAGCAAACCACTGACCGCTATGGCAAGCCTGCCGCCCGGACACCGGATGCGCCCGAGACGCCACTCAACGCCCTGCAGTTGCGTGGCGAGATCAGAGGAACTCTGGGACAGGCCAAACACGAGCGACCGAACGCATCCCCGGCGATAGATGCCTCCCAGACCGAATTTGGTTTCGATGTCACCGCTCGTGCGAATCCCAGCCAGAAAGTCGGATTGACAGCAAACCTCAACCGCCAGTCAACAGTGGAACGTCGAGAGATAACACTCTCTGGATTCGGCGCCTCAGTAGACTACAAGCCGAATTCGGCGTTTACAGGAACAGCGGGATTCAAACGCACCGGCTACGGCGAGAGCGACGCTGATACCCTTGACTACGCAGACTTACAATTATTTGCCAACGCCAAGTACAAGACTGACATATGGCGTCTTAACGGACGCATCCAGCGCACGTCGCGCGGATACGACGAACTCGAGATTGCCGACTTCACCACCACCGGTCTCACATGCGACGGTACCATGCTGCGCGGACTGGGGAATATGAAGTTCCGCCTGCACTACCAGAAGAAGGATTACAGTGAGGTCGACGCTCTCGATGTTACTGATTTCCATCCCCAGTTCGTCTGGGAGACCGCTCCCAACGGCATCGAGCTGGGAGCGAGTTACCAGTCCCTGTCCTATCCCGAAGTCGATGACTCGCCTCTTGCCACGAAGCGACTGAAGGCACACTTATATCGGCAGAAGCGAGGTGGTGGTACCAGGAGCTACTGGGGACCGGAAGTGGCGCGCTATTCGTACCCCAACCGTGAGAACAGCGACTTCTATGACTTCAAACTGGTGCGCCACTCGCAATCGGCTATTGATGGGTATCGGGTCAGTTCTTTCAACGTCGTCTATCGCATGTATCCCGACAGCGGCAACTACGACTTCGCACAGATGCGATGGCAGAAGAACAGCCGGCCGAGCGGTAGCGGCGGGTACGGACAGTTCACGTTAGCGGCCCGATACTACACCGAAGGCTCAGACTCCGAAGGAGCTTCCCGTTTCAGCGATCTGCGACCGGCACACACGGTGGATTTCTACTGGAGTTTTGGCTGGAGTAAAGCACTGACCGGGATGTTCAGGGAGTTCTCATTCGGGCCTGTTCTCGGTGCTCGGATGTATATCGACAACGAGCGCGATGATGCCTATGGTGATTTCAACGATGTCGACTACATCCTGCAGAACCCCCAGAACACAGCACGTTTCGGCGGCAAAGTGACGCTTGCGGGATCTACGCCGGCCGGCATGCGAATGCGCGGCGAGCTCAGCTACGTACACTCCATTCTCTACAATGCCGAACCGTCTCGCTCGACCGGTATGCTCAATTTCTTTGCACAAGTGTCGTATCCGATCAATCCCCGCTTGATGACTGATTTCGTAGCTGACTACCATCGGACGCGGGCGGATATAGACTCCTCGACGGATCTGGACAAGACCGGAGTCAAGCTCCAGGTAAGGTACCTGTTCAATGTCCAACAGTAGCAATCACACAAGTGGAGATATAGCGATGTCATATACAACTCGACTGTCACGGCTGCTGCTACTTCTTACGGTAACAGCCCTCTCGGCAATGCTGTTCTCGCCCGGAGTCGCGAACGCTGACTGTTTTGAGGACGAGGAGTACGCCGAAGCGCTCAAGCAAACCGAGGACCAGTGGCAAGCTGTCAGAACCAGCATGAAGGAAGGCAAGGCGGAACTGGAGAGCTTTGCCAAGAAGTACCAGGAATACGAGGACATCGTCTTCAGTCAGGACATGGAGAAGTCCATCCGCCTGGCGAAGCGTGTCTTCAGCATGGAAGATGCTACCGAACAGCAGCTCAAGCAGAAGCTGTCTCAGGTGCGCGCTCAGTTCAACAAGATGGACGCCGCCGGGCTGAAGACCAAGCTCGCCAGTGCTATCGAAAAACTCCGCATTGCGGATACGATTGCGTTCGAGGTGAATAACGCCTACCAGTTCGCCAAGAAGTTCGATCCGGCCCACGCCAAGGATAATCCCACCTATGGTCTCAAGCTGATCGGCAACATTCTGACTGACGGCGCCAAGAAGATGGAAACGGTACCGCTGGTCGGGCAGATTCTGGGCCCGTGGATGCGAGCTTACGGAGATGCCACCCAGGCATTTGTGGGTGCCCTTGATCGACTCACCAAGAAGATGAAAGACTTCCGCCAGGGGTCACTGTGTACGCACTTCGGAACCAACACCGACGCTATGGGTGCCTTCGAGGAGGCCGCGACCGGCCAGTATGCGGGTGAGGACTGCCTGACGTACTTCCCTTCCTCGCGCTTACCACGCCTGCGCGGGATGGCCTACCAGGGACAGGACAACTACTTTCTGTTTTCACCGGTCGGCTGTCGTGGCTACTTCTCCCCCACCGGCAGCACCGAAAAAGTCTACGATTGGCACAGCCTTCTGCTGGAGCCGCGCGCGCTCGATCCCGACTGGCTGGCCAACCGCGCACGTTCGCTCAAGAGCGAGGTTGAGAAACGTGCACGTGAGTATTATACCCTGTTCTCCGGCCTTTACAACCGCAGCAACAACGGATGGCTGATAATTGAAGCCCTCGCCCTGGAAGGTGAGGTCGAGTTCTATGGCAAGCTGGATGAGGAGACCTTTGTCGCTAACTACATCATCGACGATACTCACCACAACAGGATTGAGGGCATAGTCGAGCAGTACAATAAGTACGTCTACGCCGAAGGTACGGTGTACGCCAATGAAGGTGGTGAGAAGAAGACTGTCAGTAATGCATCTGTCTCCATAACCATTGCCGGCCGACCGTTCAGCACGACGAGCGGTGGGAACGGCCAATACCAATTGCTCATGGAGGGACAGCCCGGCGCCAGTGTCGAAATCGAGGTATCCGCTGACGGCTACGAAACTTATACGACCGATGGTGGCATGCCGAGTAAAGTCGTCCTGGGTATGAACTTCACCCTTGGCTCCGAAGCCGCCCTGTTCACCATCTCCGGAACCGTATTCGACAAGAGTAAGACGCCGGTGGAGCCCGTCTCAGGTGCCACAGTCACGGCAACGACGGTCAGTGGTGAGCAGGATGCCTCGGTTGTAACTGGCGCGGACGGGACCTATACCCTGAGTGTTCAGGCCGAGGAGAACACAACAGTGACGGTCACCGCCTCAGTGGATCAAACCAGCGGCAGCGCCACGGCCGTTGTAACCGGAGCGGCCAAATCGGGTGTCGATATTGTACTTGATCTCACCGAGGAAGGCGAAGCCAAAGAGATGACCATTGCAGTTACCGTGGTGGATGCCAATCAGGGCAATATTGCCGGAGCAGTGGTCACCGATGGCACCAATTCCGTTACTACCGGCGCCAACGGTATCGCATCGCTGGGGCCTGTTACCGTAGTTGATCACTCGCAGGAAC
>WJKG01000216.1 GCA_014729205.1 candidate division GN15 bacterium
AAGTAGTTGGAAAAGAGCACCGCGTCGGCAATCTCGTATGGCAGATCATTCAGGTTCAAGTCACCGATATCGACCCTGTCTTCAGGCAGAACCTCCAGCCAGCCCGAGGCAAAGTCAACCGTGCGAACAAGTGTCTTTCCCTCTGAGTCCCAGACTCGGCAGGTGTTGTTCGCACCCAGATTACTGGGGAAGGGTTCATCAGCGGCTATGTTAGTCAATGCGCGAACATCCTCAGGACCGTAAATGAAACGCGAGCCACACAGAGTATCCCCCGACCTGCTGAACAGCACATTATCGTGACAGTCATACCAAACGAATCGGATCGGCACATACTCCTTGTCATAAGCGACTGGGTTGTTCGCCACAAAGAGCAACTGGGCCAGTTCGCCGCTGGGTGCCCTGGTGCTGTCGTAAATGTAGCAGTCAGGACGATCACTCCCGTTATCAATATCTGCTATCGCTTTGAGTTGGATCGTTCCCTCGGGACACGGCTCACCCCCACAGTCAGCGTCGGCGCCAGTGCGGTAAGTGAAGTACTCCCAACCACAGTCGACCATCAGTTTGCCCTGTTGCGAACAAATCAATGTAATAGCGGAGGCATCGTACTCCAGCAACAAATCATAGCCACCAAACTCATGGGTTGGCATCACTGTCGAATCCAGATAGACTGAGATGTTGTTCTTATCTCGCTGAATCCTCACCAACGTCCCCGAGCGGTATGGTTGCAGGCCGACGGCCGAATCAGTCGGGGCAGTACCTGCGGTCTCGAATATCCACGTGTATCCGCCGTCTACGCGGTTTGCAGACGCATCGGTGATATACTCATGGAGCGTTACTGTATACAATGTCCCCGAAGTCAGGTCCCTCAGTGGATACAGCCACGCCGAATTGCCATCAGTGCGCACCGAACATGGAACCGCGCCGCCGTTGATCCTGAACGTGGAACGGTTGATAGATGCCGGGTGCATCGAATCGCTGAAGTGTACGGTGATAACGGCGTCGGTACTCACATCCCGTGCACCCGGCAAGGGAGTTACCGACCGTATCCAGGCGGTTTCATTGCCCACATCGTCACCGTAAATCTTGTCATCATGATCGTCGCATGAAATCAGTGCCAGCGACAAAAGAGCGAGGCAACCGAGCGCGACCAGAGTCCTGACCCATGTAGTCAAATACCGTAGCATGTGAATCTGCCCTTTTTGAGAGTATTAGCCCATATCTCGAAAGATACATCGGGATGATCGCTGTAGCAATCCATTTTTGCACCCGTGAGACCCTGCGTGAAGTGAGGCACCGCACTGTGTCCATACGATGGAACACCCTTTTGAGAGCTCTGTTCTAGTCGGTAGTGGACAACGTTCTCAACCATCAAAAGAGCGAAGTTCAGTGAAGGCGGGTCCACTGGTGCCTGTGCGTTGATGCACCATGCACCCAGCCCCCATGCGGAAGGAAGGTCTCATGACTCCTCAAGGCGACTCAGACGACAGACAAGAATCCCCCGACAACGAGCACAATTCGCACGATAAACATCAGCATCAGAATGATCATGGCGACGGCCGTGACAATGACCATGATTCTCACGACCATGCCGACCATCACGAGATGATGATCAAGGATTTCCGCCGGCGATTCTGGATCTCTCTTGCTATAACCCTGCCGGTGCTCCTGTTGTCTCCGATGGTGCAGCAGTGGCTGGGATTCGAATTCACTATCTTCGATGGTTCCGACCGATACATCCTTTTTGCCCTTTCCACCGTTGTCTTTTTCTATGGCGGTTGGCCTTTTCTCACCGGTCTGGTGAATGAACTTAAAGGGAAGCAACCGGGCATGATGACTTTGATCGCCGTGGCGATCACTGTCGCCTGGGGGTATTCCTCGGCCACGACCTTCGGTGTCAAGGGCAGCACCTTCTTCTGGGAACTGGTCACGCTGATCGATGTGATGCTCCTGGGACATTGGATTGAGATGCGATCGGTCATGGGTGCCTCGCAATCACTGCAGAAATTGGTTGAGATGATGCCCTCGGAAGCGCACCTGATCAGCAATGGTGACACGAAAGAAGTGACCGTCGACGAGCTCGAAGAAGGAAACAAGGTCCTGGTTCGCCCGGGCGAGAAGGTGCCGGTGGACGGCGTCATTGTGGAAGGCGACAGCCAACTCAATGAGTCCATGGTGACCGGCGAGTCCAAGCCGGTCAAGAAAGGACCTGATGACAAGGTGATCGGTGGCACTATCAACGGTAACGGCTCTCTGACTGTGGAGGTCGAACAGGTCGGTAAGGATGCGTACTTGAGCAAAGTCATCGACATGGTTCGCGATGCCCAGAGCAAGAAATCGAAAACACAAAACCTGGCCGACCGCATCGCATTCTGGCTGACGATAATCGCCCTGACTATCGGCTTCGGCACCCTGGCTGTCTGGCTCGTGCTCGATAAACCCTTCGTGTTCGCCCTGGAACGCATGGCGTCGGTCATGGTTATTACGTGCCCGCATGCCCTTGGCCTGGCCGTGCCGCTCGTTGTTGCCATCTCAACATCGGTATCCGCACAGAACGGCCTGTTGATCCGCAACCGCACCGCATTCGAAAACTCGCGCAGGATCTCCCTGCTGGCGTTTGACAAGACAGGCACCCTTACCAAGGGAGATTTCGGCGTGACCCGTGTTGGCGCTCTCGATGATGCGTTCGATGACACCGAGATTCTCCGCCTGGCTGGTTCACTGGAACAGAAATCCGAACACCCCCTTGCAGTGGGGATTATGAACAAGGTATCCGAAGAAGATATCGACCTGCCCGAAGCACAGGACGTGAACGCCATTACGGGCGAGGGCATAGAAGCCACTGTCGACGGCAAGAAGGTGCAGGTGGTCAGTCCGGAATACGTGAAGGATCAGGGCAAGGACATTCCCGATGATGCATTTGAGAACAAACAGGAAACCGTAGTCTTTGTCATGGTCGATGGCGAACTGGCTGGATTCGTGGCAATGGCCGACGAGATCCGTGAAGAATCGTATGACGTGGTGAAGTCGCTCAAGGATGCCGGTATCAAGGTGTACATGATGACCGGTGACAACGAACAAGTGGCCAGGAGTGTGAGTGATGAGCTTGGCCTCGACGGCTACTATGCAGGAATTCTCCCCGACCAGAAACGGGATAAGATTAAGGAGTTTCAAGATAAAGGCGAGTTCGTCGCCATGACCGGTGACGGCATCAACGATGCGCCCGCTCTGGCCACCGCCGATGTAGGCATTGCCGTCGGTTCCGGTACCGACATCGCCGCCGAAACAGCCGACATCGTATTGGTGCACAGCAACCCCAACGACATTGCCTCACTGGTCTTCTTCGGCAAGGCAACCTACGGCAAGATGATCCAGAACTTCATATGGGCCACCGGTTACAACGTGGTCGCCATCCCCCTCGCTGCCGGTGTGCTGTATAGTGCCGGGATTCTCGTCAGTCCCGCCGTCGGCGCCATTGTCATGAGCCTGAGTACCATTATTGTCGCCATCAATGCCCAACTCTTAAAACGCAGGATGCGCAAACAGCCCTCTTGACAAGAAGCCGCCAGGGCATTAGAAAAGGCCCGTCCTCATGACGGGCCTTTTCATCTGGTAGATCAACTGCGGTTGCTTCTCCGCGATTCAGTATTTGGCTCGGTGATTGTCGATCTTGTCGAAGGTGCCTGCGAAGATCAGGTTGCGAATAAAATCCTTGGTGATGAACTCCATGGGGAAACCAAGATCGATTCGGCTGACCTGATCGAGCCGGTCCAGGTGTTCCTGAGAGAGCGGATGCTCCAGACAGGCCAGGTTCTCTGCCAACTGGTCGGCATTGCGGGCGCCAATGATCGGAATCTGCAGCCCCGGTTGCTGGCGCACCCAGTTGATCGCCACCTCGGAGGGTGCGCAGCCCATCTCCTTGGCGATCTTCACCACCTCATCGCCAATAGCGATATTCTCTTTCGTCAACCTCGAAGGCTGGTCCTTGGGATCGTAGCGCTTGGGCTGGTCGGTCTGGCCGCTGTATTTTCCGGTAAGGATGCCGCCACCAATAGCACCCCACGGCGTAACGGCCAGATCCAACTCGCGCGCCATCGGTATCAACTCTCGCTCCACGGTCCGCTCGATCAGGCTGTATTCAATCTGCAAAGCCACAAACGGGCTCCACCCGCGGAGTTCTGCCAGCATATTGGATCGGCTCACCACCCATGCCGGTGTGTCCGAGACGCCCACGTACACAACCTTGCCGGAGCGCACCAAATCGTCCAGGCCGCGCATGACCTCCTCGACGGGCGTCATGAAATCCCACGCATGCAGCCAGTACAGATCAATATAGTCCGTTCCCAGCCTCTTCAGGCTGTGTTCCACCGCCTGTACCATGTTCTTGCGATGGTTCCCTGCACTGTTCGGATCCCCCTGCTCCATGAACAGGGTGTACTTGGTAGCCAGCACCGTCTTGTCGCGCACACCAGCGTCTCTGATAAACTTGCCCACCAGCTTCTCGCTGGTGCCTTCGGTGTAGCGGTTGGCGGTATCGATGAAATTGCCGCCCGCATTCAGAAAGGTATCGAACATTTTGCGGCTGTCGGCCTCCTCGGCCCCCCAGCCCCACTCGGTTCCAAAGGTCATGGTCCCCAGGCACAACTCCGACACGCGAAGCCCACTTTTGCCCAGCAGTTTGTATCGCATAACACCTCCGACAATGGATAGGATAGATCGTTGCTTTTGTGTATGTGCTCGAACATACACCCAGCTCGGTCGGTTCCGCGTCGTAACGAATCGCCTTATCAGCAG
>WJKG01000217.1 GCA_014729205.1 candidate division GN15 bacterium
GCCCCACCGTTCTTGTTAACCACCTTCTTGACCGGGCAGCCACAATTCAGATCAATCAAATCCGGATTAAAGTCCCGCATAACCTGCTCAGCCGACCGGGCCAACACCTCCGGACTCGCCCCAAATAGCTGTATACCAATCGGTTGCTCGTCAGGCGCGAACCTCATCATGGCCAGCGTCTTGGCGTGATGACGAACTATGCCCTCCGAAGACACCATCTCCGTGTACACCAGCGAGGCGCCGTATCTGCGCGCCAGAAGCCGAAACGGCCGGTTCGAGACTCCGGCCAGTGGGGCCAGAACCAGTGGTGATGCGAGGTTTAAGTTTCCAAGTCGCATGCCGACAATATAACAAAGTCAAAAGATCGCAACAAGGCCTGTCGGTTCGCTGTAAATCCCTGAACTCCCGGCATTTCGGCCGATCAGGCACCCGGGCGCGATCATGGTTCTGTCTTAATGAAAGGATACGCCATGCCGGAGATCATCGTAAAATACGATGACAAGGTGGTCGAGCGGTTTGTTACCGAAAAAAAGCGCATTTCTGTCGGTAGAACAAACGATAACGACATTGTCCTCGAAAATCGGGGCGTCTCGCGCAAACATGCGTTGATCGAGTTCAACAACAACGCCGCGGTCGTTATCGACAACGAGTCGCTCAACGGCACCTTCGTCAACAACCGGAAGATCTCGGAAGAACTGCTGCGGCAAAACGACTCCATCACCATTGGCAAGTACACCCTTGTCTTCAAATCCGAGGAAGAAGGTGAAGCCGAAGATCCGTCGGGATTCGATGGTACCATGGTGCTCAACACCAAGAAGCACCGCGAGATGGTGGCCAACGACCAGATGGAGCGCGAAATCGTCAGCCGCTACGGTTGCTCGGTTCTGGTCGGGATGGAAAACAGCGGTTTCGAGGAAGTAGAACTCGAGCGCGAAGTTACCACTATCGGCAAAGCCAAATTCGTCCACGTCCCGGCAAAGGGATTCTGGATGAGTGGCATCCAGGCGAAGATCGTCCGTGAAGAGGGCACTCACTTCCTGGTCAACCTCGGCAAACCGGGCAAGACCAAAGTCAACGGGGAAGCCATCGACCGCCACGAGCTGAAGAATGGCGACCTTATCACAGTCGGAAAGAGCACGTTCAAATATCTACAGGGGCAATGAGCACATGCGTATCGCCATGATATCGGATATACATGGGAATCTGGAAGCACTTTCTGCGGTCCTCTCGCAGATCGAACAGCAGCAGACTGACGCTGTCTACTGTCTGGGCGATGTCATCGGCTACGGCGCCAACCCCGCCGCCTGCCTGGATCTGGTCAATGAGCACTGCGACGTCAAACTCATGGGCAATCATGAATATGCCGTCATGGGCCAATTGTCCACCGAATCCTACAACGACTCCGCCCGCATCTCGGTCAAGTGGACCCAATCCAACCTGACACCTCGACACCTACAGATGATTGAGGGTTTCGCCATGGATCACGTACGGGACCATATGTACTTCGTACATGCGTCCCCGTACGCCCCGGAGAAATGGCATTACATCCTCAATCCCAAACAGGCACGGTTGGCCTTCGAGCACCTGAAGCAGCGTCTCTGCTTCTGCGGCCACTCCCATGTTCCTGCAATATTCGCCGAAACACCTGAAGGTCCTCCCCGCGAAAAGGTCGGACATGATTTCGTTCCGAACGAGGACACCAGGTACATCATAAACATTGGCTCGACAGGCCAGCCACGGGACTACGACCCTCGAGCCTCCTTCGTAACCTATGACACGGAGACCAACGATGTCGTCTACACGCGTGTTCAATACGACATCGCAACCGCCCAGCAGAAGATGCTGGATGCCGACCTCCCCGAGTTTCTCAGCGAACGACTGGCCGTAGGACGTTAATTGCGAGGCCTCAATGAACAAGTACTCTTCACAAATCCTCTATCTGCTGATCTCGATCCTCGTGGTCATACTCTACGCCAACAACTTTGGCGTCCTGGAGTCATGGCAGCGATCCCTTGACGACTACCTCCTGGGCATCACCTCCTCGGATGAAACTCGGGAAAACATCGCCCTCGTCAAGATCGACCCCTACGCTGAGGACGAGCTCGGTCCCTGGCCCTGGGATTACGACCGTGTTGCGGATCTGCTGGCAGCTATCGGCGGTGCCGAGCCTAAAGCCATCGTGGTCAACTTCCCTATCCCGGAGGATGCCCATCAGGATTCAGCCGGATACACCAAAATACTGGCGCAACAACTCAGCTGGATTCCCAACCTGGTGGTACCGTACGACATCGCCCTGGCCACCTTCCGCACACGCAAAGCCAGCAACCCGGATCACTTGTTTAACTACTCTGTAGGCGTCAATGACGCTTTGGGTATCATGGACGAAGAGTCCAGCCTCCTGGCACGCAAAGTCTTCCTGCCAGCAGAGAAAGTCCTCAAGGCCGACGTTGCGCTTGGGTTCGAATATACGGTCCCGGACGATGATCGCGTCTTGCGCCATCAACCGCTTGTAATGAATTACGATGGCTACTATTACCCGTCGCTGGAACTTCTCGGAGCGGCCCTCTTCCTGAATATTCCCCCCGACCAGATAGTCGTTACCGAAGGTGAGAGGATCGATCTCGGCCATGAGATCGAAATCCCGATAAACGGCAAGTGCGAGTATTTCGTATCCTGGTCGCCTGCGGAGGCCTTCGTTAACTACTCGGCAGGCACCCTCCTGACAGACAAGGAGTTCGACTTCAGCCAACTCAAGGATAAGCTCGTCGTTGTTGGCCCCGACGACTTCACCATCACCGGCGAAGTATTCAAGACACCGCAGTCACCAGAAACGTCAAAGCTGGCAGTCAAAGCCAATGTCATAGAGAATTTCATCAACAACTCAATCGTCACCGTCTTCCATAATCCACTCGTGGATATGCTAATACTATTCGCGCTTGGGGGAATGTTTGCGTTCGTACTGCCACAGCTTAAGGTCAAACAACGCTTGCTGATAGTCGGCGGGACACTGGTGGCCATGGTAGCCGCAAACGTTATCATTGTCGCCTATACTGCCACCCTGATTACATCCGTCTATCTGTTCGCTCAGCTCGTCCTCACCATGATAGCTTCGCCGCTTGTCGATTCGGCGCTCATCCATGGGGAAAAGCCAACCGCCACGCCGAAAAAGAAAACCGGCGAGGCCGCCGTGGCTGAAACAGACAAGACAGCTGACAAGACCAAACCGCTACCGGCCACATCAAAGCCGGCAGCCAAGTCGGAGCACCAGGTGCCCAACGAACATATACCAGAGCCGGAACCGGCCATAGAGGACCATCAGGCGCTTACTCTCGACGATCCGGATGCTGCCACAGTCGCGAACGCCACGCCGGAATTCCAAGACAGCAGTGCTCTTGAGACTGCTATTGATAACAGCGCGTTGGATGCTCCGATTTCCTCCGGCCCGGAGATTATCGGTCCCGGTGAAGACACTGCTGACTCGCCTGAATCAATCGCCACCGACCCGGGCGAGATCAGTCTGGACGAGCCCCCGGTGGGCGGTTCTGATGAATCCGACTCGGTCGCTGTCACCGACGATGAACCGGATATTTTCGACAGCGCAGCGATCAAACTCGACGAGCCCGAGGACTTCGGGCTTAGCGACAGCGACGCTGCTGTGGCCGTCACTCCCGAAGATGAGCTTCCTGCCGCAACAACCGATAGCGGACAGCTCCAGCCTTCCGACAGCGGCGGGATCCCGCAGATCAAATCACTCGGGCGTTACCAGATCAATGGTACACTCGGTAAGGGCGCCATGGGACATGTCTACAAAGGCATCGACCCGGCCATCAACCGACCAGTTGCACTCAAGACAATCCGTCTGGACTTCGTCAACGACCCCGATGAGATGGCCGAACTCAAAGAGCGCCTGTTCCGCGAGGCCCAGGCAGCCGGCAAACTCTCGCACCCCAATATCGTGACTATCTACGATGTTGGCAGCGAGGGACACCTCCAGTACATCGCCATGGAGTATCTCGAAGGCCGCACCCTGGAGGACATGATCAAACGCAAGGTCAAGTTCAACTACAAGATCATCGCCCAGATCATCACCCAGATCTGCTCTGCGCTGGAGTACGCTCACGAACGCAAGATCGTCCACCGTGACATCAAGCCGGCCAATATCATGATCCTCGAAAACTACCTCGTCAAGGTGATGGACTACGGTATCGCCCGCGTCGACTCCAACTCTATGACCAAGACCGGTATCGCTATGGGTACCCCCAACTATATCTCGCCCGAGCAGCTCAAGGGAGCCGAGATCGATCAACGGGCCGACCTGTTCAGCCTGGGCGTAGTGATGTATGAGATGTTGCTGGGTCGTCGCCCATTCCGCGGCGAAAATCTGACGTCGCTCATCTACGCTATCATCAACAACGAGCCGGAGAAGCCTTCCGATGTCAACCCCGACCTGCCGTTGTTGTTCGACCACGTGATATCGAAGGCCCTGAAGAAAAATCCCTCGGAGCGCTTCCAGCGCGCCTCGGAGATCAAGAACGCCTTGTCCGATTTCGTGGAGTCATTCGCCTCGTAAGAAACAAGACATCTACCTGCCTGAATACAGAACGGGCCGCCAGGTGCAACCCGGCGGCCCGTCTTCATTATCTCTATGTAATCTGGGTTACTTCTCTTCTTCGTCGGACGTATCCTCAGAGAGTATCTCCTCAGCCAGAGAGAGCGCCACGCCCGAGAGCATAACCTCTACTCCCAACTGCGTGAAGTCGGTCGAAATCAAGTGGCGGTCCAGTGCTGCATAAAGTGAACACGACGCGCCCCGTTCCACCACCAATCCGGACAGGCGGCGCTCGGTTTCAGCAACGAATGTCACTTCACCAAGCTCCTCAGATACCACATAGCCCGTGCAGTTGTGAAGCTGAAGATGGGAGTTTCCGGTATAGACA
>WJKG01000218.1 GCA_014729205.1 candidate division GN15 bacterium
CAGTAAAGCGGTGGCTCGTACTCAATATCGGTGAAGCCGTACTTCTCCGGGTTCTTGGCCAGGACCGTGGCAGCCATAATCAACGGGACGTAGTCCATGGTCTGGCGACGAAGCCGAAGCTCCCAGAAATCCCGTGTCTGCTGTTTCTTAATCTGCCGCCCCACTCGGCCGGGACCACCGTTGTAGGCTGCCATGGCCAATTCCCACGAACCAAACTTCTCGTAGAGATACTTGAGAAAACGGCAAGCAGCATGTGTGGACTTGATTGGATCCTTCCGCTCATCCATCCACCAGTTGCGATCGAGATCGTACATACGTCCGGTAGACGCGATAAACTGCCACAGGCCCATGGCGCGGGCCCACGAATACGCATGAGGGTTATACCCCGACTCCACCAGTGACAGATAGATCAAGTCCTCCGGCAGACCGTACTGACGAATGATCTCCAGCATCATCGGTTTGTACTTGGTCGACCGGCGCAGATACTTTTCGAACGCTTCTCGAGCGACCGTCTGGAAATATACCATCGACTTCTTCACCCGCTCGTTCATCGTAATCGGGATATCGTAGGTAATCTCCGGAGCTTCCTCTTTCAGGACCACCAGAGAATCCCGGTCGATATTCTCGGCCATATCGCCAAAACGCTCCACCAGAGCAGAGGTGGACACGTCCCCCACCAGTGTCCCGAGCGAGCGGAGCGTTATTCGATAATCGGCCACCACGTGATCGAGAAGATCGGCGTACTTGACCGCCTCGGGCGTCAGAACCGAGTCAGCCTCAATATCCAGCTGAGCCAGGATTTTCAGAGCCTTCTCGAAGTAATACTGGGCCTCCTCCCAGCTCGCCTCACGGTTGGCGATAACACCCATGGCGTGGTATTCCTCAGCCAGGTCAAACTGGCGCCAGATTTCGTCGTCAACGGCCGATGCGGAATCGTCGACATCGCTCTGACCGAGGTAAATGACAGCCTCGGACTCGCCCTCAGCGAGGATATCCCGTTCCATTTCCTCGGCATCCTTTTGCATCAGGTGTTCGGCGCTGCCCGTGACGGTGTCAGCTACCTGCCTCTCCTGGGCGGTAGAGGTCATGCTCGAAGGCACACCATCAGCCTTGTCATCAGCGACAACTGTCATGCTGTCAGTTCTGGCGACTTCAGTCGTGTCCTCCGCGGTCTTGTCGGTCTGGGGCCGAGAACCATAAATCTGGGGGCTCTTCAGGCCGGAAGGGGTGCTGCAGGCCGAAACCAGTACGGCTACAATTAGCAGGCAACTCAAAAGCAGACAGTTAGATCTGATCACAGCCGATTCTCCTCCGTGGATGTCGGGTATCATACAATTATAGCTATCCTCTCAGACATATCGGAAACGCCGGTAGCCGTCTTAACCAATAAGCCCCACCGGAATGAAAACTTATGAACCAGCACCGCCGGTGGTCAAGCATTAAACAACGGCTACGCACTATTTACGTCAAAGGGTAGCCAAATATGCAGCCAAAGCGTCAATTAGCCGCTCCCGGGTACCGTAAACGTCGCCCGGATCCAGCTTCCGAAACCAGGTAACCTGACGCTTGGCATACCGCCGAGTGTTCTGTTTGATAAGGCTGACCGCTTCCTCCTCAGTCAGGCGATTGTCCAGATGCTCCAATAACTCCTTATACCCGATAACGTTGGCGGCGATGATTTGATCCTTCATCCCCCGGTTGGTAAGAGCCTGAATCTCGGCAAGCAGCCCCTGTTCCATCATCTGATCCACGCGGGTATTGATGATCTGATACAATTCCTCCCGTGGCGGCATCAGACAGAAGTAGCGAAACCTAAACGGAGTCGTCTTGTATGCCTCTGTCACCACCAGTTCCGATTTCGACTTGCCAGTCAAATAAAACATCTCCAGTGCCCGAATAACCCGAATCTTGTTGTTGGGATGAATCACCGCCGCCTCCAGCGGATCAACCTGGGCCAGCCGTTCATGCATGCGCTCCGGACCCAACTGCTCCATCTGTACCTCGAGTTCCTCGCGGACATGCATGTCGTCGGAGTCGATCTCTACCACCCCCTCGGTCAGTGCCCGAAGGTACAGCCCGGTTCCACCAACCACCACGGGAATCCGATCGCGGGCGAGGACCGCCCTGATTACCTCAGTGGCATCGTCGATAAATCGAAACGCCGTGTAGCGCTCACCGGGCTCGATAAGGTCAATCAGGTGAATCGGCACCGCTTGACGTTCCTCTGCCGTGGGCTTGGCAGTACCTATCTCCAAATGGCGAACGAGTTGCCGAGAATCAGCGGAGACTACTTCGATTGGGAAAGTATCGCTCAGCTCGACTGCAATACCGGTCTTGCCGGAGGCGGTGGGACCGCAGACAATCGGTATGGGTTTTGATTCATCCACGGCCAAATTGCTTATCTATGTCGCTACGGGTTAGTCTGACGAATGTCGGCCTGCCATGCGGACACGAGAATGCGTTCTCACACTGCAGCAACCGCTCCAGCAAACCGACCGCTTGCTCGTCAGACAGCCGATCTCCGGCCATGACTGCCGCCCGACACGCCATCGACTGGGCAATCGCTTTCTTCAGATCATAGCCGGCCTGACGTAGCGAGGCGATGTCATCGAGTACCTTCTGGACGACCACCTCCGGCGAACGGCGAGTCAGCACCGAGGGTACCGCCTGGATGTTGATCATACGCCCGCCAAAGAAACCGATGTCGAAGCCAGAATCTTGAAGCGTCTCCCCAATCTCCTCATACACCGCCAGTTGCTCCGGACTGAGCTCCACCTGGGCGGGGAACAACAACTGCTGAGCGTGAATACTCTGCTGCTCCAGGCGCTTGATATTCTCCTCGTACAGCACCCGCTCATGTGCCGTATGCTGATCCACGATGTACAAATCATCGCCACGCTGCAACAACAGGTACAAGTCTCCGAAACGCCCTATCAGCCGGAAACCGCCCTTGGGCGCGACCTCCTCATGCGACCGTCCGTCACCCCTTGTCTCCCCTGGCAACTCGGAGATAATCTCGCCCGTGCGCGTATCGACACGCTCTCCGGTTGGTGTACTCGCCTCAGGAAGGTCCTCGTGAAGTCGCGCAAAGGCCTTGGGGTCATAGTCAGGCGAGGTCGGACCCGGGATCCGCCCGTCGCCTCTCGATTCAGCACCGAGCCGGAATGACAGCTTCTGACCGCCTTCTCGCTGATCAGGCAGATGTGCCGGCCGGGCTGGTGACGGCGTGCGATAGGTGGGGATAGTCCCCTCCGAGTGCATAGCGCGACGCACCAGATGACGCAGCCCATCGTGAATCTCTCGCTCATGCGACAGACGCACCTCTGTCTTGGACGGGTGCACATTGACATCGACCTGAGCCGGATCGATCGTTATCTGTACACCGCCGATCGGATAGTTTCCGCGAGGCAAGAGTTCTCCGTATCCGGAAATGACAGCGTGCATCAATGACGGTGAATGGACCCACCGACCGTTGATGAACACGTACAGGCCAAAGCGGTTCTGCTGGGCATGCTGCGGCGTGCCTATACATCCCTTCACCTCTACCGGGCCGGCCGGACCGGCGAATTCAACATACTCCTTGCTCGAACCAAGGAGCTCACGGACACGCCCATCGAGCGACTGTCTCTCGGGCGCCCCGAATATCTGTCGCCCACCGCTGGTGTACGAGAAGGCCACGTCGGGACGGCTCATCGCCATCGCCATAGCCGTGCGGGAAAGGTAGCGCGACTCGGCACTGTCGCTCTTGAGGAACTTGCGCCGCGCGGGGGTATTGAAGAACAAGTTGCGGACCTCGAGAGTCGTTCCCGGAGGCGACGCCACAGGCTTCACCGACTGCAACACGCCACCTTCATACACAACCTCGGTGCCCATCTCCGCATCGGCCGGTCGAGACACCATACGAAGCTGCGATACCGATGCAATCGAGGGCAATGCCTCACCCCTGAAGCCATAGGAGAACAGGGCCTCCAAATCGGCGAAGTTGCTGATCTTCGATGTCGCATGCCGGGAGAAGGCAATTTCAATCTGCTCTGACTCTATACCACAACCGTTGTCGACAATCTTGATCAGCTTGGTACCGGACTTCTCTACCTCGATATCGATTCGCGTGGAATCAGCATCAAGAGAGTTCTCCACCAGTTCCTTGACCACCGCCGAGGGGCGCTCTACGACCTCACCTGCGGCGATCTTGTTGATCAACTGCTTGGGCAGCGGACGGATCCATCGGTGCTGACCTGTAGCCCGGTCACTCATTTCAGCCGTCCCTGCAAATCGCGCAAGAGGTTGAGAGCGTCGATTGGTGTCATGCTGTCTATATCCAGTTTCTTGATTTCTTCTTCGATCTCAGATGGAGGTGCATCGAATAACGTTGGCTGGACGCGCTCGACATACAGGTTGCGTCCGAGCTCGCTGCGATTGAACTTACCCGATTCCAACAGTCGCAGTACCTGACGAGCACGCGTAACCACCTTACGAGGCAACCCAGCCAGTCGGGCAACATCGACACCATACGAGTCATCACAGCCACCCGGGGATATCTGGTGCATGAATACGATCCGGTCTTCCCACCGCTTCACGGTCACCTGGAAGTTGTGCACCGGCTCGTAAAGCGCTGACATGCTGGTCAACTCGTGGTAGTGCGTGGCAAATACGGTGCGGCACTGATTGTGCTCGTTGATGTGCTCCACTACCGCCCAAGCCACTGAGAGGCCGTCGAATGTCGAAGTGCCCCGCCCCACCTCATCGAGCAGTACCAGCGAACGGTCGGTGGCATTGTGCAGAATGTTCGCCGTCTCGACCATCTCCACCAGGAAGGTGGACTGTCCCCCCGCAAGGTTGTCACTGGCACCAACACGAGTAAACACTCGGTCCGCCAGCCCTATTCTCGCCGACTCGGCCGGAACAAACGAGCCCATTTGCGCCATGATCGTGAGCAGGCCGATCTGGCGGAGATAGGTTGACTTACCCGACATGTTGGGACCGGTCAGAATGGCGATACGCACCTTCTCGGCATGAAGGTCAACATCGTTGGCCACGAACGACCCTGATGGCAGCACGGTTTCGATCACCGGATGTCGTCCGGCGTCGATGGTCAACGCGCGGCTGGTGTCGATTTCGGGACGGGTATACCCTTGCTGTACAGCAAGTTCTCCCAGGCCGGCCACAAGATCCAGCGCGGCCAGCAATTGCGCCGTCAGTAGCAGTTGATCAATGTGCCCGGCCACTTGAGACAACAGCTGCTCGAACAGGTCCGCCTCGAGCTTGAAGATCTTCTCCTCGGCCGAGACAATCAACTCTTCCTTTTCTTTCAGTTCAGGCGTTATGTACCTCTCCGCGTTGACCAGCGTCTGCTTGCGGATGTACTCCTCGGGCACCACGCTACTGTTGGCCTTGGTTACCTCGATGTAGTATCCGAAGACCTTGTTGAAGCCAACCTTCAGCGATGTAATCCCGGTGCGCTCCCGTTCCTTCGCCTGCAGCGAGGCAATGTAAGTGCGTGCGTCGCGAATGGAGTCATTGAGATCATCGAGCTGTTGCGAATACCCGCGACGGAAGATGTCACCCTTGACGGCACTGAGCGGAGGTTCTTCTACCAGCGCCGTTTCCAGTTTGGTGCGCAACTCGGATGTCTGTGGCAGCCCGGAACGCATTCCTTCCAGATGCGGACTGTGGGCGGATTCAAGCACCTGCACCGCCCGTTCAGCTGTACCAAGCGCCTGGGCAATGTTGGACATCTGGCGCGGGTTGATCTTACCGATTCCCAGACGCCCGGTAAGCCGCTCCAGGTCGGGACAACCGCGAAGCGTCTCGCGGATATCGTGCGCCAGATCGCGATTGCGTACCAGTTCGGCGACTCCGGAGAGGCGACGTTCTATCGGCTCTTTGCGACTGTACGGACGAAGCAGGTTCTGGCGCAGACGGCGTGATCCGGCCGCTGTCGAGCATCGGTTCATCACCGAGAACAGCGTGTTCGTATGACCGCCCGTAGCATTCTCCACCAATTCCAGGTTGCGGACAGTGGCGTAGTCCAGTGACATATACTGGTCATCATTGAACGGTATCAGTCGCTTGATA
>WJKG01000219.1 GCA_014729205.1 candidate division GN15 bacterium
GTCGGAAGTAGCTGTCGGTACGGGGATCTTTGATGTTGTACACGGTCTGACCGTCGACTTCGGCGCTGACGGCAACCAGATCAGCTCGCATTCGGACCGGGCTACTCATGGACAGAAGGTAGCGTTTGGTTCCTGGCGGTGCAAGATTGGATAGCAGGCTCGCTTACTGTCTGAGGGTATCGAGCAGACTTTTGTTGTAGTAGTCGATCAGGGCCTCGCGACGTACGATACCAACGACCCGGAAGGGATTCCCCGGCTCAACCACCGGAATGAGCTGATAATCTCTCTGGCTGAACTGCTGTTGAGCGATCTGAAGATCATCGGTGGTCTGCAAAGTCACGGTATAGGGGCCTATCAGATCCTGGGCGATTACCCAGTTGTCAAGCGAATGCTCGCTAAGCAGATTCCTGAGGTCCTGGAAAGACAGTACGCCCTTGAGGTGATCGTCGGAATCAACTACGATGAAGTACGAATCGGTGGAAGCCTCGACTTTGCGGAATATCTCCGCCACCGTGCTGTAGGCACGCACGGTCTCGAATTCGGTTTCCATAACTTCGCTGACCGTATGAGCGCGCAAAACGGATAGGTCCTTTCCGCCTCTAATCTCAATGCCTCGTTTGGCCAGTTTGATGGTATAGATCGACTCTCCGTACAGCCATCGAGCTATCAGCACTGAGAAAACAACCGTGACCATGAGCGGCAAAATAATGCGGTAGTCCAGGGTCATCTCATAGATGATCAGCAAGGCGGTAATCGGTGCGTGGGTCGCGCCTGCTACCATACCGGCCATACCGACCAGGGCGTATGCCCCGGGCGTCGCCGTAGCGCTCGGGAACAGCTTGTGAGCCACATAGCCAAAGGAGCCACCGGCGACCGCCCCCATGAAGAGCGACGGGGCAAAGATACCGCCGGAGTTGCCGGAACCGAGCGTCATGCAGGTCGCGAGCATCTTCGCGGCCACGAGAATAAGCAGGAGAGTAATGGCCAGGTCACCGTGGAGGGTTAGACGGATCGTCTTGTACCCGTCGGCCAGCACCTGGGGATAAAAGATGGCCAGAACACCTAGAAGAAGGCCGCCCACGGCCGGCTTCAACCAGTTGGTCATTTTGATCTTTTCGAAAGCGTCCTCGGTCCAGTCGAGGATGCGCGTAAACGACACGGACAGGGCCCCCAGAAGCACGCCCATGATGGCATACATGGGAATCTCCCAGGCAGAAACCAGCGAATAAGCCGGGACCTCGAAGGCCGGACTGTTGCCGATAAAAGTACGGGTCACAACCGAGGCGACTACGGAGGAGAGAATCACCGGCGCGAAGGTGCGAATGCCGAAATCACCCAGGATAACTTCGAGTGAGAAGATAACGCCCGCAATAGGAGCGTTAAACACGGCTGATATACCGGCCGCGGCACCACATCCGACCAGCACTTTAACACGGTTCCCTCCCATACGGAAGATTTGCCCGATGACAGAACCAATAGCTGAGCCGATTTGCACGATGGGGCCTTCCCGTCCGGCTGAACCACCTGAACCGATACAGATGGCCGAGGCTACCGCTTTGGCGGCGGCTACCCGGGAGCGTATAATCCCGCCTAGTCTCGCCACGGCGTTCATGACCTCAGGGACACCGTGCCCTCTGGCCTCACTGGCAAACTTGTAGACGATAGGACCAACCAAGAGGCCGCCCAGCATGGGGATAATCGGGAGCCACCATTTGTAACCGCCCCAATCGGCAAAGCCGACGGCGGTGACCAGAATCTGGTCGGTCAGGCCGAAGAAGAGCTCGTTGAAGTACTCAATGAGGGCCGTAAAAGCCATTGCGCCAAAACCAGTTGCAAGCCCTACCATTACTGACAGCACAATCAGCAGGTTGTTTTGCGAGGGCTGGATGGTCCGGATCAGCCTAGTTGCAAGTCGGTGTGCCATAGGTAGGGGAATGTATACCATTTTTCCTGTCGGACAACCGTTTTATTGCGTTGTATCCTGTAGTGGCTAGGTCACTTGGGCTTGACTTGGGCCGCGTTTTGAATACCTTGGTGAAAATATTCACTATATGCCTCTCACTCAACCGGGAAGCACTGGAGACGGACATGAAGAAGAACGCGGATGTAGTCATAATCGGGGGCGGGATTATCGGTATGGCGGTCGCATTCTATCTGGCTCGCGAGAAATATGGCGACATTGTCCTGCTCGAAAAGGAGAAATTCCTCGGCTCGTGGTCAACCTCGAAGGCGGCCGGCGGTATCCGTGCGCAATTCTCCATCAAAGTGAATATTGAAATGTCTATGCTGTCAGAGAGAATGTTTCGCCAATTCGAAAACGACACCGGCTACAACGCCGTGTTTGACCAGGTAGGCTACATGTTCCTGCTATCGCGCGACGAAGATGTTGAGGCATTCACCCGTCATGTAGAGCTTCAGCGTTCCTGTGGACTTGATGTCAAAGTGTTGAAGCCGGATGAAATCTCACAATACGCTCCACATGTCCGCACCGACGACCTGCAAATGGCCACACTGTGTCTCGAAGATGGTTTGGGCGATCCGCACGAATTTCTTTCAGGCTATGAGCACGCCGCGCGGAAGATGGGCGTCGAGATTGCGCTGGAGACTGAAGTTACCGGCTTTGATTTCGAAGGTGGCAAGATCACGACTGTGAAGACATCACAAGGGGACATTGAGGCTCCAATCGTTATCAACGCGGCCGGCGCTTTCTCCGGAAAGATTGGTGAAATGGCCGGTACCGACGTGCCGGTCAAACCATACCGTCGGCAGTGCGTCACGACCGGCCCGCTGGATTTCGTGAAGCCTACTTTCCCGATGGTAGTCGACGTGGCGACGGGCCTGTATAATCACAAGGAGTCCAAAGGCCTGTTGTTGGGCTGGGCCGATGGTTCACAGGAATCATCGTTCGACGTGTCGATCGATCCTGATTATACCGATGGCATCCTGGAACGGGCGCTGGATCGTATGCCCCTGCTGGAAACGGCTGAAGTGGCCAATGTCTGGGCGGGGTTGTATGAAACGACACCGGATCATCGGGGTATAATCGGGTATGATCCGAAAGTCGAAAACTTGTTCCATGTCACCGGTTTTTCCGGACATGGCATGATGCACGCCCCGGCCGCCGGGATTGTTACGATGGAAACACTGACCGGTAAGCCACGTTCGGTTGATATCGCAGACTTGGCGCCAACTCGGTTCCAGGATGGCGACACGGCTATAGAAACAAACGTAATTTAACATACCTTTCGGAGGGTAACTGACGCATGAGAATTCAGTTTTTATTAATCCTTGCCGCCCTGCTGGTAGCCGGTGCGGTAACAGCTGATGAAGAAGGACATGTCTGCCCGGCTCATCTGGCCGCAGAACAAGGTCACAACGCGTTCGCAGAAATGCACCATGTGATCGCTCCGGCCTGGCACGACGCCTGGCCGAACAAGAACTACGACGCGCTGATCGAATTTGCCCCGAAGTTCGAGGCAACGTACCAGGGTGTAGCCGAAATGAAACCAGATCTCAAGATTGAGGCCCGTCAGGAACGGTTCGAAAAGCGTCGCACACTCCTCGGAGACCTCGTGACGCAGTATGCCGAGGCCGCCAAGAAGGGCGACAAGGAGAAGGTCTACGCATTAATGCCGGACTTGCACGAAGCGTTCGAGCAGGCGGCGGCGAGTCTGGTGCCGATCGAATACCCGGAGTTCGAGGGTGTCGACATCACCAGCGCTATGATCCTCGACGAACATATTCCGGCGGAGAATTATGAAGGCGTGGTCGGCTCAACTGAGACGTTGCTGACTCAACTGGAAGTTCTGACCGCAGAATCGGTGCCGAGTGATCTGTCGTATTTCAAAGAAGATATTGTCAAGCGGTTCGAGAAGATGCGCGAACGTGCGGCCAAAATGAAAGAGTGCTGTGACAACAACGATATGGACCTGTACAAGGAACATGCGATGGCCTTTAGAGCGGCGGTGACCAGTTTCCAGGCTGATTATCTTTGATTTGACCGCTGATTGATTTTGGGCGGTTCCGGCAGGAGCCGCCTTTTTCTTGGGTGCAGGTAGCGCGCGTGTGTATAATACCGCAGAAGGACAAACTCATGAAACACCGATATCTTATGGTCTTGATCGCCACACTTCTGTGTTTGCTGACGGTCTCGGAGATCACGGGCCAGCATCTGGGACAGGTGCACGAACGGATGTTCCTCATGCGTGATAGTCTCCAGATGTACGCCTGGATTCACGAATCGCCCGCCGGCGACGAAGTGCCGCTGATCATCTGTCTGCCTCAGCGTGGTACGACTCATCGATCATTCGATCGATTCTATATAGATCTTGTGGGATATGTAAGGCGGCACGCGGATGATTCTTTGCTTCTCCCCCATGTCATGGTTCTCGACCTGAGGGGACACGGGAAATCCGTTCACAAGGATGACAGCGTTGTGAACTACGCGACTATGGGAGAGGACGAGTATAGGAAGATCCCGCTCGATGTTGCCGGAATCCTCGAAGAACTAGACTCCTTTCAAGAGGCACCCAAACGAGACCAGTTGTTGAGTAAGATCGGTGCCGGTGACAAAATCCTGTTGGGAGCGTCAATCGGCGCTAATTCTGCACTGTTGACTACCCAACACTATCCGGATATTGCCGGTGTTGTCATGTTATCACCCGGTGAAGACTATTTTGGACTAACGCCGCTGGACGCGGCATCGGAATACGATGGACGCATGCTGATTGTCACGGCCAGGAAAGACGCGTATTCACACGCGAGTTCCCTCAAGCTGGCGAAGGCGGCCGGTGACAACTGCGAATTGGTAAAATGGGGAGGCGATGCA
>WJKG01000220.1 GCA_014729205.1 candidate division GN15 bacterium
CGGCCTCATCCATGTAATGTGTGGTCACGAAGAGCGTGACGTTCTCATCGGCCAGATCATACAGCACCGACCAGAACTCCCGACGAAAAGCCGGGTCCACGCCACCGGTCGGTTCGTCCAGAAACAGAATACGTGGTTCGTGTAGCAGCGATGCCGACAAGGCCAGGCGCTGTCGCCAGCCAACCGGGATATCGGCGGTGGGCCGGTCTATGAACTCGTGCAACTCAAGTCGCTCGCTGAGTTCATGGATCCTCTTCCGTGCACGAGAGCGGCTCAGATTGTACGCCGACGCATAGAAACCAAGGTTCTCGCGCCCGGTGAGATCGCGATACAGCGAGAACTTCTGTGACATGTAGCCGATATTCTGTTTGATCTTCTCGGCCTGCTTGAGAATATCATATCCGGCCACCGTCCCCTGGCCGCCGGTAGGCCGCAGCAGCCCGGTCAGCATACGGATGGCCGTGGTCTTTCCGGCGCCGTTGGCACCCAGAAAGCCGAAGATCTCGCCCGTCTTGACCTGCAGAGAAATACGGTCGACCGCCTTGAAGTCTCCGAAGTGCCGGGACAGATCGCTTACTTCGACAGCATACTCAGCCATCGGGCTGCTCCTGTTGCCTGGTGAGTTGCTGGATGAAGACATCTTCTAAGTCGGGCTCGATATTCTTCAACTGATCCACTGCCAGGCCGGCATCTTTCAGTTTCTCGGCCACTTGATCGAGATCCAATCCCTTGTGCAGGTAGACATGCAGGCTGGCACCGAATCGCCCGGCGGACAGCCCTTCGATTCTGGCCACCTTGTCCACCAGCTGTGGCGCCGGATCGATGTCGGCAGCGTACACAGCGCCTTCAAACAGACGGGTCAACTCCTGTGGGGTGCCCTCGGCCAGTTTGCGTCCACCGAATATGAAGCAGGCTCGGTTGGTCTTCTCGACTTCGTCCATGTAGGGGGTGGAGGCCAGTATGGAGACACCGTCATCCTTCAGTTGCCCTAGCATCTCCCAGAACTGGCGCCGAGAGAGCGGATCGACACCGGTGGTCGGTTCATCGAGTATGAGCATTCTCGGTCCATGAATCAAGGCGCAGGAAAGGGCCAGCTTCTGCTTCATGCCACCAGAGAGTGCTCCGGCGCGACGATCGGCAAATGGCTCGAGGTTCGAGAACTCATACAGTTGATCACGTCGAACCCTGTATTTCCGCCCGGTAATACCATGCAACCCGGCATAGAACGTCATGTTTTCCTCGATACTCAGGTCGGGGTACAGGGAGAACTGCTGGGGCATGTAGCCGACAATTGGTTTCGCTCTGTCGAACTCCTTGAACAGGTTGATACCGTCCAGCGTTGCGCTGCCGCCGTCGACCGCGATCAAATTGCATAGCGCCCGCATCAGGGTCGTCTTGCCGGAACCGTCCGGACCTACCAGTGCGAATGCCTCCTCGCGTCCAACCTGGAAGGACACTTCGCTCACGGCTCGGGTGTCATTATACCGCTTGGAAACGCTGTCTATCTCAAGAAAGCTCATTCGGTCTCCACTGTGACGTATACCGGCATACCAATCTTCAGCCGATTGTCGCTATTGGCCACTTCCACCTTGACCGCGTACACCAGGTTTGCGCGAGCATCTTTGGTCTGGACGTTTTTTGGCGTGAACTCGGCTTCATCCGACGCCCACACTACCGTGCCCGTATAAGTCTTACCGCCTGACTCCGTGTCCACCGTCGCTGCATCGCCGAGTCTGACACTGGCGAAATCGCCCGCATCCATGTAGATCTTCACCCACAGCGTATCCAGTCGAGAGACCTTGGCGATTGGCCGCCCCGGTGTCAGCAGTTCACCCACCTCGGCGAATTCTTCGGTGACGCGTCCGGGGAATGGTGCCGCGGGATAACAGTCAGCCAATTGCTTCTCAACAAGCGCCATATCAGCCTGCGTCTTTTCGATGCGGGCCTGCAGCATTTTCACGGAGACTACCGCCGCCTCGGTCGCAAGTACGGCCTGCTGGTACTGGTGCTCCACTTCGTCGAAGGTTCGCTCAGTTGCCGTCCCGGATTTGTACAGCCGCCCAATACGGTCCCGTTCGCGCTCAGCATAGTGCTCGCTCTCCCGGGCCTGCTTTACACGTACACGGGCTGTTTCCAACTCCTGACGCATAGCTGTCAGTCCAGCTGTGGCGGCTTCGAGCTGCAACTGGAGAGTGGTCGTATCAATCACCAACAGTGTATCTCCCGCCGATACCTGTGTTCCCTCATTGAACGACATAGACACCACGCGTCCTGAGGCCTCCGCTGAAACAACGGATTCGTTCGCCTCGAGGAAACCGGATCCTCCGGGGAGCGTATCCTCCTCGGCACATCCGGCTATTGTCGCGACCAGCGCCAGGAGCATCATAATCGAAACAAACTTCATATTACAGGCCCTTTCCCAGGTCTTCAGATCCAATGGCATACAGGTAGAGTGATTTTGCCACAAATACATCGGCCCGCGCTGCCGCCAGTTCCGCCTCGGAGGCACTCAACGCGGCCTCTATCTCCAGTAGACGATTCGAGGACAACCCTCCCTCTCGGTGTTTGATCCTCGCCAGACGGTAGTTGTCCGAGGCTAGCGCGTTACGTCGTTCAGCAGAGGTGTATCGCTGAAAGGCCAGCAGCACCTGTTCTCGCGCCAAGTGAGCTTCGCGCTTCAGGGTACGATTAATGTCACGATAGTCAGCGCGAGCCGCTTCCGTGGCAGCCTCGGCACCTGCAACCTGCGATGACACCTTGCGGCCAAGATTGAATGACCAGCTCAGGTTGGCACCCACACTGAGGAAGTCGTCGAACGCGTCATTGAACATATCTCGATTCGGCTCGCCAAACGTGTACCCGCCGTACACCGACAACGTTGGCCACCAGGTGCTCCGGTAGAGCGTTTGCTGATGCTTCCCGGCCGCAATCGCGGCTTCAGCGGCAACCAGCTGCGGGCGCGTCACGGGCACATGGGTGGGGGGAAGCGAGCTGTCAGGTGTGGGGATATCGATGCTGAGCGATAATGAATCCGTGGCCGACCGCCCCAGAAGCAGATTCAGTCTAATCCGCTGGCTGGCCCGGTTGGATCGTGCCTGATCTAACGCCAGTGACGCCGTGGTAACCGCCAACTCCGCTTCCAGTACGTTCGTAGAATCAGCAGCACCGGCGTCATACAGCGACTGAATGTCCTGACGAACGACCTGTGCCCGCTCCAAGGATGCCGCCGCGGAGGCTACCAGCCGATCTGCCTGATGTAGCCGCAGATACTCCACTCTCGCCGAAAGGAGCACTTGGTCGCGTTCGGCATTGACGAGGGCCTGGCGGAGATCAAGCTTTGATTCGGCCAGCCTGATTCCCGCCCCGATCCTTCCCCCGGTGAAGACCGGCAATGCCATGCGGATTTCGGTCTTGTAGCTGTCCTTCGATCCCAGTTCACGTTCAATACTGAATCCACCGGGCACACCCAGGTCAATGGTCGGGATATTGTCGACATAGTACGCCACCGAAGACACCGACAGGCTGGGCCACCGTTCGGCATGCGCCGCATCCAGTGCCGACAGCGAGGCATCTCGCTGTGCCCGGGATGCCTTCAGTCCCTCGGCATGCTCAAGAGCCAACTGCTGCGCCTGCTCCAGTGTGAACTCGGCTTCCCCGGCCATCGAGACCACCGGGAGAAGGAAAAACGTTGCCAGGAAGAGACATAGCTTCTTCACGTCGTTATCCCCCGTAGGAAAAGGTCAACATTTGCCTGGATCCGTTCAGAGATAAACTGCTTGCGGTCGTCAATCTGCAATACCCGGTCAACAATTGGCGCCATGATGAAGTAGCCAAGATTCATGGTGATGAATGAGACTGCCGCTTGCCTGAGATCGAACTCACGGATCGTGCCCTTCGCCTGTCCCTCCGACAACAGCCGCCGCAACTGCCCGGGAACTCCCGATTCTTTCATTGTTTCGGCCGCCCGCACGACCATCGGTGAATCCGGCTGGGCCAGCTCCCTTACCAACAGGCGAATGAACTCGGGATGCCGCTGGCTCAGTTCGGCATAGACTGCCGCAACCTGACGAAGCGCCGTCTCTGGATCCGAAGTATCTTCGAGTGTCTTGCGGATCAGGGGCAGTATCATCCGGAAATGCTCGTCTATAACCGAGGAGAACAGGTTCTCCTTGGATGAATAGTAGTAGTAGAGCAATGCCTTGTTCACTCCTGCTGACTCCGCAATGCGTTCCACTCGCGCGCCATCCAGACCACGCTCTGTGAATTCTCTGAGCGCCGCCTGCAGAATACGCTGCTTGTTGTCTTCGGCCGGCGGCGGTCCGTTATTGTCTCTATTGGTCCTCATCAACTCACCTCTATTAACCTTTCGGTTAAACTAAACGGTTAGTTAATAATAAAAGTTCCGTTTTATGTCAAGAAGTTCTGTTTGATTCCCGCACAATTACTCGTAAGAATATGTTAGATAAGAAGATAAGGAGTCACAGCGGCTCTTTATCTTGACATTTGCCAATCCACAGTCCTCATTAAAGCATATGATATGCTCGTGCAAGGGAAAGTGAGTTGATGGCCGCCGAGACAGGATTCAACGGCACACAGGCAGGACCATCGGGAGGAATCGGCCCGGATCACCGCCACCGGGTACCGGACACAGCAGCGGGGTTCCGGGTGCTCGTTGTTGGTCTTCTGGCCAATTTGCTGCTGGTCGCGCTTAAAGGGTGGGTCGGCATGATGGCGCGTAGCCAGGCGCTGATTGCCGATGCCGTCCATTCTATCTCCGATGTTGTCACCGACATTGTATCCCTGGTAGGCCTGTGGTGGGGACGTCAGGAAGAGGATGCCGAGCATCCGTGGGGCCATGGCCGAATTGAGACGTTCGCCGGGATGCTGGTGGGGATTCTGCTGATCGCTGCCGCTGTCGGCATAGCCTATTCTGCCACCCGATCACTCATCTCCGGTCACGTTGCGCCGGCTTCGCGATGGGTGCTTCTCGCCGCAGCCATATCGCTGATCATCAAGGAGGCAATGTATTGGTACACGGTGGTTGTGGGACGACGTCTGGGCAGCATGGTCCTTATAGCCAACGCGTGGCACCATCGCTCTGACGCCCTCAGTTCACTGGCGGTGCTGATCGGCGCCGGCGCTTCCTTTCTCAATCCTGACTGGGCGTGGGCTGACCCGCTCGCCGCTATTGTCGTGGCGTACTTTGTTGCGCGAGTCGGGATCAAACTGGTACACCAGTCGTTTCGGGAATTCGTTGATGCTGCCCCTGACCCCCAACTGGTCGAGCGAATTCGCCTTGTGGCTGCTGATGTGCCTGGTGTTCGCGATGCTCACGACATTCGATCGCGCAGTTCGGGAGGGCAGGTGTTCGTTGAGATTCACCTGGTGGTCGATCCCGGTATCACTGTCAGCGAGGGGCACCGCATTGCCAAAGAAGTCGAGGCGGCCATAAAAAACGGGATCGATCAAGTGACACGCGTCATCACTCATATCGATCCCGATGAATGACTCTCTCGATAGTCAGAGTCGACTGTCGCTCCGTCTTAGTCGATCGCAACCAACTCCAACTCAAAGGTGAGATCCTTACCAGCCAGCGGATGGTTGGCATCGATAGTTACCGTGTCATCCTTAATCTCGCTGACAACGACACGAATCAGATCACCATTCGGATTCTTCATCTGCAGCATCTGGCCAACCTCGGGGGTGATGGTCTCCGGGAAGTCCGACTTGTTGACGTCCATTGTCAACTCCTGACGATGGTCCCCGTAGGCCTCGTCCTTGCTCACGCTGATGGACTTGGTCTCGCCCGGGGCCATGCCGATGATACCATTCTCGAATCCAGGAATGACCTGGCCGGCGCCTATCGTTACCTCGAGTGGCTCGCGTTCACGTGATGAGTCAAAGACAGTACCATCGTTCAGCTTTCCCGTGTAGTGGACCTTGACAGTATCACCACTTTTTGCCTCTGCCATGCTTTTCGTCTCCCATGTGGTGGGTTGATGTAGTCTCATCCGGTGTTTTCGTCGCAACTGGTGTCACATTTGCAGGGGTCTCGCCACGTCTTGCCCACCTGTCAAGACCTGTCTGGATGTCCCTGCCACCGCCAGCCGCAAGCGACTGTAAACTGCAACGGAAGAA